>DASWYF010000050.1 GCA_036405135.1 Verrucomicrobiia bacterium
ACAGGCTGCCAACAGCACATTGTAACGCGAGTGGTCATCCACCGAACACAGCGGATGACACCGCCCTTGGGCCAGCGGAAAATCCCCTTTGAAATCCACCTGCCACAACTGGTTGGGCGCACTCCGCTCAAACCGTTGATACGGCTGGGCCGCCAGACTCTGCGCCGGGCTGATCAGCCCGTGACGATGCAAGATGCCGGTGATCGTGCTCGTGGCGGGCAGTTCCGTGACGCCTAAATCCTGCAAACGCCGCCGCAGTTTGCGGGCACCCCAGGCCGGATGCGCCTGCCGCAGGGCCACCACCTTGTCCGCCATCTCCTGGCTGGTCTGGCCGGGGCTTCTTAGCGGCCGCCGTGACTGGTTGGCCAACGCTTCAACTCCGCCCTTTTCATAACGCTCCAGCCACTTGTAACCCACGGTAGGACTGATCTCGAACCGGCGACATAACTGCCGCACATTGGCTTCCGGCTGGCTGGCTAAACTCACAAACTCAAGTCGCACACTCATCAGGTCTTTCACAGGCCATGGCATATTTACGACACACTCCCACACCTCTTCCATGTGTCCACCATGTCTCCGCACACCTGTCCACCTTGTACCCAGTCCATACACCCTTGGAGGGGAGAGGGCCGGGGTGAGGGGTGCCGGGCTTTCCCTTTCTCCTGGTTCACTCGCTTCGGGGGCAGTGGCCTGCTGCGCCCCTCACGTCCCCCTTATTCTTCCTGTTGCAGCATCTCGTCCCATCCCCTAATTTCCCCCACCAGGATGCCATGACTCACCCTCCAAACCATGCGGCTCAATTTCACTAAACGATCGCGTCTGGTTGGTGTGCTGATCCTTGCCCTGCTGCTCCTCGGCTTCGGTTTTTACTATGCCTCCACGCAAAACGAACACCGCGCCGCCATCCAGGCCATCCGCGATGCCGGCGGCCGCTTCGGTTACGATTATGAAAATTACAACAACCCTCAAGGCTTGGCTCCGCACACATGGGTGCCCCCTTGGCTGCAAAGACTGATCGGTCCCGAATGGAAGGACATGTTTCATCAGGTGGACTATGTCATCTTTGAAGGAGGAGAAAGCCCTACTGATGAAACCATGGCCGCTATTTCCAAACTCCCTAAAATTACCCTGCTGGTTCTATGGGGTAACCGCACCGTTACGAGCCAAGGCTATGCTCATATCGGCAGCCTGAAAAACCTGACCCTGCTCAGCATTCAGGCCACCTCACTGGATGACACCGGCATGCTTCATTTGAAAGATCTGAAAAAGTTGCAACACCTCCAGTTATGCAACACCCAAATCACCGACCAATCCGCTCCAATTCTCAAAAACCTTCCCGCCCTGAAAGAATTATGGCTGGACGACACCAAGATCAGCAAACCAGCCGCGCGCGACATAGAAAAAGCACTCCCTAAGACAATGGTGACATACTGAACACTTCACACCCTATCCGCTTTTAATGCATCCCGTCACCCATCACCTCTACCGCCATTGGACCATTTACCTTGGTCTGTTCCTGTCCGCCCTCTGTCTCTTCACCGCCCTCCGCATTGAGTGGTTCAATGCCCAACCCTATACTACGAAGCTTCCGGTCCCGCCCGATTCAGGCAAATGGCGCTATTTCGGCAGCCCCTCCGGTTTGAAAGAAATGATGGAACGTAAATACCGAACCGACCACAACCTGCCAAAGGACGCTTCCTTCACTCCACAGCAAACAGCAGAAATTGAAACCCGTTTTCAAAAGAATTTGAAGCTGCAGGAATTAGATGACGATTTCCTCGTATTCGTCTCCTCCTTCGGCCTCCTCCAATACTTGATCACTCCAATCTTGTTTGCCCTTGGCCTCAAACTTCAATCGTCAAACAAACCCGACACGCAATTCGGCATCGCATTTACGATTATCGCATCCCTTTGCGGCCTACTCATGCTCTATCGCGGCTATTTCACCAGCCTCGGTTGGTAATTTCCCTTTCTGTGTATTCCGCGTATTCTGTGGTTTTATAATCCCCTACTTCTCCCTCATCACCCAAACTCCCGTCCAATCATCCGGCGGCGGCTCCGCCTTCAATTTCCGACACCGCTCCGCATACACCAGGCATATACGATCTTCCTTGTTCAATTCATACGCGCTCTCAAACGCCTGCAACGCCTTGTCCCAATCTCCCCGTCGATACAGCATCAGCCCTCGATTAAAATTCTCCACCACCGCGTCCATGTTCGGAAACGTTTCTGCCGTGTGAAAATCCAGCACCTCATACACCGCCACCGGTTCGCTCTTGCCCTTCACGACGACTCGATCCACCTCTCGCAGCCGATACTTCCCCCGCAACTTACGCATCGTGAATTCACTGATCAATATCTGTGCGTGATACTGCTTGCACGCGCTCTCCAGCCGCGCCGCGAGGTTCACACCATCACCGATCATCGTGTAATCCTGTCTCCGCGCCGACCCGATCGGCCCCGCCACCACTCGATCCGTGTTCAGTCCAATGCCAATCTCAATCGGCCTTTCTCCTCTTTCAATCCGCCCTTTGTTAAAACGCTCCAGTTCCCGGATCATCTCGATCGCCGCCCTCATCCCGCGATCCTCATCATCCTCATGCGCTACCAGCGTTCCAAACCCAGCCATCAGCGCATCCCCGATGAATTTATCCAACATCCCGCCCTCGCGCTGGATGCACTCCACCATGATCTCAAAATATTCGTTCAACAGATTCACCGTCCCCTGCGCCCCCAACTTTTCTGTCAGACTCGTGAAGTTGCGAATATCTGCGAACAATACTGTCACCACCGCATTACGTCCTTCATCAATATTGCCACCACCAGCAAGAAGTTTGTCCGCCAGCGCCGGGTCCATGTAACGCGTCATCGTGGACTTCATCCGCTTCTCCGAACTGATGTCCTCGATCATCAACATTGTGCCCAGCCGCTTATGCTCCATGTTGAAAAGCGGCAACACCGTGGCATTCACTGAACGCACCTCGCCCTGGCGCGTGAGTTCAGCATCCACTGCAGTTTCCACCGCCTCCGTCTTTTCCACTCGCTCGATCTTCTCCAGTAACCAGTTGTTCTGCGTGGTGAAGAAATCCGCTGCAGCTTTCCCCAACGTCTCCCGCGCCTCCGTCCCCAGAATGCGATACCCCGCCCGGTTGCACGTGATGATGCGCCCGCCATCGTCCAGCGTGATCACCCCATTAGACATACTCTCCAGCATGCTCTCATTGTAATTCTTCATGCTCTGGATATCCGCGAAGAGCTTCGCATTTTCCAAAGCCAGCGAGATGCGCGCACTGAACGCCCGTAATCTCGTTTCATCCTCCGTAGTGAAGACCCCGCCCGTCTTGTTCAGCGCCTGCACCGCCCCGATCGCCTTGCCCTGCTTGTTGATCACCGGCACACACAGGATGCTACGCGTAAAATAACCTGTCTTCTTGTCAAAACCCGGATTGAACCGCAGATCCGCATAGGCATACGGAATATTGATCGATTTCCCTGAGATGAACACCGCTCCTGCAATGCCCAAATGATCCGGAAAACGTATCTGCGTACTGTTCAGTCCGGTGCCCACCTCCGACCACAATTCACCCGTCTTGTCATCGTGCAGAAACAACGTCGCGCGATCCGCCTTCAACATGCGCCTCGCCTCGCCCATGATCTTCTGCAGCAGCGGGCCAAGCTCCAGTTCCGATGCTACATCCGAGACGACATCCAAAAACTCCAATTCCTGCGCTCGGGAACGCTGCAATCGCTCTGATTGCTGATGACTCTGCAACGTGATCGCCGCCTGCCCTGTGATGGCTTCCAGCAAGCCTAGATCAAACTCCGTGAACTGGCCTTCCTTGCGATTCAACATCTGCATCACCCCGATGACCTCACCCTTGGCCGTCTTCACCGGTGCCGCCAGCATGCTCCGCGTACGAAAGCCCGTCTGTTTGTCGAAGGTGCGATCAAACCGCTCATCCGCATACGCATCCTGGATGATCACCCCTTCTCCATGCGAATAGACGAAACCAGCGACACCATGTGTGTTCAGCAGCCGTATCTCCCGGCTCACATTTCCCAACGCCACGCGCGAATACAATTCATCCGTCTGCGGATCGTTTAGAAAAAGCGTGCCCCGTTCCGCCCCTGTCTGCTCCACACTCAATCGCACCAGCACTTGCAGCACTTCATCCAGCGTCTCAATGACCGAGACTTGCTGGCTGATGCTCAGCAGCATCTCCAGATGCCGCAACCGGTCCTCGGAGTTCACGATGCCCTCGAGTCCCGCTATCACCGGCTGCTTTTTCCCCTTTGCTTTTCCCATACGTCGATCCGGTTTTCAATGATGCTGCTTGGCTGCTTGATCCAATTGGTCCCTCAATGCCTGCACGGTCATCTTTAATTGCTCCGTCTCCGCTCGCGAAGACGCCAGCGCCTGCTGCACCGCCTGCTGCTTCTCGTGCTGCGCATCATCCAGCACCACGCGCAACTGATGCACCGTCTCTTGCAATTGATGTATCTCCGCATGCGCCGCTGCGACCGCTGCTTGCACCGCCTGCTGCTTGTCGAAATGCACCGCATCCATCTCATCCCTCAGTGCTTGGATAGTTTTCCGAAGCTGGATCATCTCCGCATTGCTTTCCGCCAAGGCCAACTGCTGGGCCTCATGCTGGTCGAATTTAAGAGAAGAAATCTCCTGCTCGAGCTGATGGATACGACGTTTCAACTCGACTGCATCCTCGGCCTCAGTGGCCGAACTGGCTGTGGCATCATTCGCCAAAAGAGTAACCTTCGCGGTCGTGCGTTGTGGAATACTTTCCTTATCCGCACCAACTGCCTGCATGGCAAGCAAATACCACGGCACCTCCACCCATCCTGCTTACTTCACGCTCTCTCCCGCCAAAGTCACCTCCACCCCCAGCACCCTCTGCCCCTCCACCAACGCTTCACCTCGCGCCTGAATGAGGTTCCCCATCCTGCCCACCACTTCCGCACTCAGAAAAACCGTCTGCCCCGGCGCTGCTGTTCCAAGAATCTTCGCATTCCGCACCGCTGTTAATTTCAGCCCCGCTAACGGTGGAATATTCGGATCCGATTGCGCCACCGTTCCTCCTAACTGCGCGATCGCTTCAATGAGCAACACGCCCGGCAATAACGGCATCCCCGGAAAATGCCCCTTCAAGTACGGTTCATCCCCGCGCATCGTGTACTCGCCAGTGCCGCGCTGACCCGGCTCCAGTGACAACAGCCGGTCCACAAACCGGAACTCCGGCCCATGCGGCAGACTCGCCAGCGCTCGTTTCAAAACATCGTCGCTCATCGTGATTTCATCGGATCGTTGACTTGATACCCCTGTGGAATCGCCGTGGAAAACAATCCCGCCTCCAGCTTCGGATTCTGCTCCGCCTGTTTGAACTCCGTCTTCATCGTGGAACCATCGCTGAACACCATCTCCGTGCTCGTCAGCGAAAGATTATTCACGCGAAACGCGAGCTTCAGCTCCGGCATCAATCGCTTCGCATTCGCACTACGCGGTTGCAACACCACCTCATGCCGATCCTCCACCGTCGTCTGCTTCAGGATGCGAAAACTCGTCTCCAGTGATTTCCGATCCCGCGGAAATCCCGCCTCCAAAAGCACCAGCAAATCTTTATAACGTCCCGCCTGTTCCGCATTCACCGGATACCGCTCCGCCCGCGAAAGATTCGGATACAACACCACCATCTCATTCGTCCCACGGATAGCGATGGTTTGTGCCGGTTGCCCCAGTTCCCAACGGAACTCATTTGGCGCTTGGAACATCGCCTTGCCCGGCGTGCTCAGCGGATTGCTCAATGCCTTCAACGTGCGCGTCTGCACAAAGTCCGCGCGCCACGTCTGCAGCTTCTGTTGCGCCGCGAACCACTTGTCCAGCAGATCGCCAGACGGCTCCGCCGCATTCACCACGGTGGCGATCAGCCACGCCGCGACGGCCAGATGGAAACGAAGTGATACCATTGCTCGGGATATTGTTTTAAGAGCGGCTCAAAGGCACGCAGTAACTGTTGTGTGAACTTTTGACGCACCTCACGGCTGTTCAATTCAGCCCGCGAATACGCCATCTCCGGCAGGATGTGCGCTGCGTAAATATCACCATCACGCACGATCGCCGTCGGCAAGATAGCACAGCCCGTCGCCCGCCCCAACTCCGCCACCGAGATGGACGCCATGAACGGCTGCCCGCACACCTCCACCTCCACCTCCGTCCCCTTCGGCGGTCTATCGATCAGCAACGCCACCGATGCCCCCTCCTGCAATCGCTTGATGACCTCCACAAACGCAAACGCATCCTGCCCCACCACCAATGTCTCAATGCCCCACCGCTCCCGCGATTGCTGCCGCAACTCCGTGAACCCATCCCCCGGCTCCGCCTGCGTCAGCACCAGTAATTTAACTCCCCGTTGCGTCAGCAATGGCCCGCCAAACTCCCAATTCCCCAAATGCGGCGTCACCAGCAGCACACCTTTGCCTTTCTTCTGCGCATTCTCAAAATGCTCCCAGCCAGTCCATTCGCCGAACAATCCTTTAACGTCCGCCCCACTCTCATACCGCCACAAGTCCACCAGCTTCTGCCCGAAATTGCTGAACAGCTTCAACGCCTTCTCGCGCGCATTCACCGCATTCGCTCCCAGCAACGGCTTAAGATTCTGCTCCACGATCCCCAACCGCGTCTCATTCACCCTCGCATAAACTCGGCATAACACGCGCGCCACCAGACTCACCAAACCTTCCGGCAGATTCTTGCCCAGCCACAATCCCGCCTTCCACCAACCCACTCGATAAAGCTTCGATGGTGCCTTCGCCGGTTTCTCCTCCATCGGCCCCGCACAGATCTGCCACATTCGCGGCAGCAGCAGCAGCGACACCGCGATTGCACACACGATGCCCAGCGAGCACACCTGCCCCAAGCTCGCCAATCCCGCATTGCGCGAAAACGCCAGCGACCCAAACCCGATGATCGTCGTTGACGAACACAACAGCACCGCCTTGCCCGTACTATGCCACGTCTCTTTCCAATCACCACGCGCACGTCGCAACGCCAATTGCAAATGAATGCTGTAATCCTCCGCCGACCCCAGCAACAACGGCAACGCCATCAAGTTCAGCAGATTCCATTGCCACCCAAACAGCCGCATGAATGCCAGCATTAAGAATCCGCTTACGAGCAAAGTACTGATACTCAACAAAACCTCACTCCATCGGCGAAATGCCATCCAGAGCGATGTCACCAGCAGAATGGAACAAGGCAGCATCACCCAGATGAACCGCTCCTGCACATGCTTCAAAATCGAGATACCCAGCAACTCCCACCCCGCCACCCTCGCTCCCTCACCATCCAGCGCACGATTGATCTCCAGCATCACCTCATCCCCGCTCTTCGCCGGCGTGATGATGCCCATGGCATAATGCTCCTTCTCCCGCCGCACGACGACCTGCTCTAAAATCCACGTCGCCGTCGGACCACTCGGCAATCGCAACTCACTCCCCTGCGCACCCCAATAACGCAGCATCACCTCCGTCACCTTGAAAGCGTTCCCGGCAAAACCCGCCTTCTGAAATGCCTGTTGCACCCGCTCCGAATCCGCCGCCAATGCCTTCAACCGTTCCCGGTTCGCCGCGATCAGCGATGGTTGCGGCCAGAGCGTGATCGGAAGTAACGCATCCTTCACCAACCCCATCTCACGCAACTCATGCAACGTTTTGTTCGCCTGCTGCAATCTCTCTGCCACTTGCGCATCCGTCTCACCGCTTAAGACCAGCAGCACCGGTTCATTCGTGCGTCCCAGCTCGTGCTTGAGCTGATCCATCGCATCATACGCCCCGCTGTCACGAGGACGCAGCGGCTCTGAACTCGCCGTCAATCCCGGTTGCCCCTCCATCTGCAAAATCACCGCCGCTGCTACCAAAGCGATCAAACCCGAGATGAATCCAAACCGCAGGAACTGACTGTCACCCGGCGCAGTCTTAACCCCATGCCCTGCCTCAGGTGTTCCTTCTCCTTGAGCCCTTGGAATGACCTTCGGAAAATAATGCAGCACCAGCCACGCACCCGTAAGAATTCCCGCTGCCACCAGCGTTCCCAACTGCGCCAAGCCCGGCAACCCACCGAAGTTCAACGACGCAAACGCAGCCGCCGTAGAGATGCCCGACCACCAGATCCCCGGAGCGATCTCCGCTCGCAATTCATCCGGTGATTTCCCCGAAGCGATGCCCTCCTGATACAGCACCAGCGCAAAATCCACCACCATCCCGAAGAGGATCGCCGCAAACCCCAAGCTCACCACATTCATGCGTCCGAACAGCAATCCACCGATCGCCATCGTCAAAATCACATTCGCCGCCAGCAACAACACCAGCCACAACAACGGCTTCAACCGCCGATGCGCGATGAGAAACACCACCGCGATCAACGCCAGCGACCCCGGCATCGACTGTCGCATGTCCGTCTCCATGCTGTTCGCGATCTCCGACATGAACGCCGGCCCGCCCGTCAATCTCACCTCCACTTCCGTATATGCCGAATCCGATTGCACCCAATCACGAATGACCGATCTCACCTCTTCGAGCCACCGCGTCGCCTGATGATAATCCTTCAGCGGCGTCGCCGGATCGACATGCAACAATCGGAACGTCCCATCCGCCGAAGCAAACAACTGGTTCGAGCCCAGATCATCCGGTGAAAGATCACCTGATGAAACGTTCAACAAATCCAGCGGATCATAACTGCTCCGCGCCACGCTCTCAGGTGAGAACGAAGTCGCCAATCCTTCACGCACCTTGTCCAGATGCGCTGATAATTTATCCGGCTGAAAACGCTCCTCCAGTTTCTGCACCGCATTGGAATCCGAGTTCAGCCACAGATACGCCACCAGTTCGGCTGCCCCCAGCGGATCCTCCTGCCACGGTGGTTGCCAGATCGCCCTCCCGATGAGATTCGTATTCCCTCGCAGCGTGTGCGCCAACGACCGCGCCGCATCTTCGCTCACTCCAGCATCCGGTGACTTCAGCGTGATGACCAGCTCCCGGGCATTGGCGAAATGCTGTTGATGCGTGCGCAGTCCCTGCACCACCGGCAAATCACTCGGCAGCAAGTTCAGCACATCCACATCCATCCGCAGACGGCTCAAGCCGATGACCGCCAGCACAGCGAACGCAATCAACACCCACTTGCGAAAGCTCATGGCGCAGGCACCCCTTCGATACGCTCACCCGTCTTCAGATTCGTCCACCGCGCAGCCCCGCTTGGAAGTTTCTCAATCTTGAGCGCCGTCGCTTCCTTCTTCTGCAACGCGATCAATAACCACAGATGCGTCGCGTCATTTGGCAGCACATCGCCTTTCCCGTAACGCGGACGCGGCCCATACTCCACCCACCATCGAGTTCCTTCCGACTGCACCGTCGCCAGGATCAGCGGCGTCTTGCTCACTTGCAGAAATGTTTTCCCTGATGGATGCCGCGCCTCCAGCACATCACAAACCATCTCATTAGCCTCCGGCTTCGCCTGCCACACCACCTGATATTGCCGCTGTGTCCATCCCGCTTGGCTCAAATCCACCGGCGCAAACGGCGAAGGCGTACGACAACCAGACAGCAGCAGCAACGCCACCAAAGCGATGCTGAAACGCATAAACAAAGACTGCCGCTCAAAACTCATTGAAAAGAGATACGTGGGAGCAGCGCAAAGCGGGCCTGCGTTCTCACGATGAAGAAGAATATCGCCAACCGCCAGCGCATCGCCCAGCCGCCTTCCAGTTCACCCGCGAGCACCGCATTCACCGCTGCTGGCAGGCTGAAACGTCCCCGCGGTTCTAAGAACACTTCCATGAACGGCGTCGTGTAAAAATTCTCCACCATCTGCCAGTAAAACCGCATGGCATAGAAGACCCTCTCTTCGTAAGCCTTGAAGCGCGTTATCGGGTCATCGTTCTTCCGTAACGTCTCAATCATTGCCTGCGCCGCGAGCTTGCCACTGAACATCGCCAGATAGACACCCGCAGAAAAGATCGGATCCAAGAAGCCCGCGGCATCCCCCACGCGCAACAGGCGCGGCCCGTAAAAACGTTTGTTGCGATAGGAGAAATCACTCGTCGTACGGATCTCACCGCACAATTCCGCATCACCCATGTGCTGACGCATCGTCAGGCTGGAGTCCACATACTTCTGGAACACCTCAGCCGGAGTCATCTTCAGCGATGAATATTCTGAATTATCCATCACACAACCCACACTCGTTTTCTCTTTCGAGATAGGAATGATCCAGAACCATTTATTATCCAAACGCACGATGATGGTGTCCGTCTCCTTCGGTCCCATGTCCCGCTTCACGCCCTTGAAATGTCCGAACACCGCGAGCTTCTTCAACCGCGGATGCACCTCACGGATGCCTTCTTGATTCCCCGTCATGTTACCACGACCGCTGGCATCAATGATATAACGGCTCTTGAAGGTCACCGTCTCTCCCTTATCAGAAACCGCCTGTACCGTCGCCTCCGCACTGCCCTGCTCCACCTGTTTCACCGTCCACCCATGGCGCACCTCTGCGCCCATCTCCGCCGCATGTTTCAAGAGCACATGATCAAAAGTAGCGCGTTCCACCTGGATGGCTTCAGAGAAACGATTGAATTTCCCTTCCCGGAAAACAAACTTGGTCCCCTTCGAACCATTGCCCAAATGAAACTGCGCTCCGAACTTTCTCAGGAAACCCGCCTCTTCCAGTTTCTTCTGCACTCCGATCTCTTCAAAGATTCGTCGATTGTACGGCAGCAAGGATTCGCCGATGTGAAACCGGGGAAAATGTTCCTTCTCCAATACCAGCACCTTGATCCCCGATTGCCGCAGGTAACAGGCGGAACTGCTTCCACCGGGTCCACCGCCGATGATGATCACATCATACGGCTCCGACGACATGGGTGTTGCTGACGACATGCACTTTTATTCGATTCCCAAGATACGACGCCCATCCTCTGTGATCATGGATTGATGCCACGGCGGATCCCACACGATCTCCACAACTGCATCCTCCACCTTCGGCAGGAGTAAAAGTTTCTGCTGCGCATCCCGCGCGATGGTCGGCCCCATGCCGCAACCCGGCGCCGTCAGCGTCATCTTCACGAAGACCTTGCTGTTTCCATTCTCCAGCTTCTCCGTAGCCATGTCATATACTAACCCAAGATCCACAATATTCACGGGAATCTCCGGATCGTAACAGGTCTTGAGCGCCTCCCATATCATCGGCTCGCTCAATTCAGCATTCGCATCGACCGCTTGCGCGTCCATCGACATTCCGAGCGCATCGGCATCCTTTGGTGCGATGCGGAACAAACCGCCATGCCCGCGCACCGTGATGCTACCGCCCAGTGTCTGGGTGATATCCACTTCCAGCCCGTGTGGCAACGTCACTACATTACCTGCCGGGATCTGGACCGCCTCGCAATCCCGCTTGAGCTGAACCGTCGTTACTTCGTGCATGCGAGGAAGATAGCTCAAGAACCACAACTTCAAAGCGCGAAGTTTTCGGAGCGCGGGTCTCCGACCCGCAGCAATATCCATAAGCCAATGGCACTTAATTGATCAGACTCTGAAGATGCTCTCTCCTTCTCCCGCGGGAGTGTAAAGACTGGAGAGATGGTGGACAGGTGTGCGGGGACATGGTGGACACATTTTGAGTTGGCCAGTGCATCAGGTTTTAGGAACTGGTTGGGTTTGATTTTCACGCAGGTCCAGTTCCTTGATGACCTGCATTTGGAAG
>DASWYF010000051.1 GCA_036405135.1 Verrucomicrobiia bacterium
AGCTGGCTCCACCAGTTCCGCCGTCTGCGCATCCGCTACGAACGCCGCCCGGACATCCATCTGGCCTTCCTCACGCTCGGCTGCTCCCTCATCTGCCTCCGCTCTCTTTCAAGCACTTGATCTCTTTTTGTTACACGCTCTTAAGCTCAAAGTTCAAAACTCAAAGGAAGGAGGTGTCTTGTGACTGGGGGAGGGCTATTCATGGCAGTGGGACATTTTGGCGCACGCGGGCAGGCCATATTGGTGAGACGCGGATTTGGGCTGGTTGACACAGTTTGGTGGGACAAAATGGCGCACTTAAATTCTGGAAAAGATTTCAGATTATTTTGAAACTTTTTCACGTCTGCGGCGTCTATGTAGGTAGCAAGAAAGGAGGCGGGTTGAATGACCAAAAAGCAGGGGAAAATTCATCGCGAGCGACGCAAATTGCCAGAGTTTCATTTTTTATGGTTTGAAGACCATAAGGTCTGGTTTGGGCTCGAGAGGACTCTCGCCCTACCGGGTTGAGGTGGAGCAAAGGCTTGCAGCAGCGGGCTTAAACGAGGATAACAAAAGCGTTCAACATTGATTCACATGAAGCACAAAGTTTTAGTCATTATCGGTGATGCCACGGAAACCGTGGACACGTTGTATCCATACTATCGCTTGATCGAGGGCGGTTATCAGCCGGTGGTGGCGGCTCCGGAGAAGCGGCGCTATCAGATGGTGCTGCACGAGATCAAGCCAGGGTGGACGATCACGAAGGAGTGGGAGGGGTATTCCATCGAGGCAGAAGTCGCCTTCAAGGACATCAATCCGGATGATTATCTAGGCATCTTTTTCAGTGGCGGTCGCGCGCCGGAGTATATCCGTGAGGATGAGGCACTTCTGAGTATCACACGCGATTTCTTTGCGAAGAACAAGCCGGTGGCGAGTGTGTGCCACGGCGTGGAGATTCCGGCGCGGGCGGGTTGCGTGAAGGGCAAGCGCATGGCGACGGTGGCGAAGTGCAAGTTCGACTTGGAGATCTGCGGCGGCACGTATGTGAATGAGCCGTGCGTGATCGATGGGAACATGGTGAGCGGTCGCACGTATCATGACAGTGGTCACTTCGTGGGGCCGTGGATCAAGATGCTGGATGAAGCCGCGGCGAAGTTGGGGAAGAAGTAGAGGGTGAGGTGTTTTGCCGGTTCGACAGGTGCTTTTGCCTGTCGGACCGGTGTGAAATAAATGCCTGCGGCATGGGGAGACTGGACAGGCGGTGGCGGCTGTCCCACTACGGTGGTGTGGCAGGCGAGGGCGCCTGCGGGGAAGGAGTTAAGAAATCTGAGTTGTTTATGAAACGAATTGAGCGGAAGAAGATCGGGATGGTGGCGGGTGCGTTGTTGCTGTCGCTGACGGTGGTGTGGGCGGCGGAGCGTCCGCCGTTGCCGTTCTCGAAGGATGGGAAGTTCGGTTACCAAGGTCGCAAACGCGAGGTGGTGATCGAGCCGAAGTATGATTTCGCCAATGAGTTTTCGGAAGGATTCGCAGCGGTGGGAGTGGGCGCTTATCCGAAAACGAAGTGGGGTTATATCGATCTGACGGGGAAGATGGTGATCGAGCCGAAATTTGATGAGGCGTATGCATTCTCCGAAGGGATTGCGGCGGTACGTATGGGTGTGACGGAGAAGGCGAAGGGGCAGTTGGGTTACATCGACAAGACGGGGAAGTATATCGTGGAGCCGAAGTTTGATGAAGCGGAGCCATTCAAGGATGGGCGCGCGCGGGTGCGGATCATCAAGGAGGGTTACGGCTACATCAATACGAAGGGTGAAGTGGTGGAGGCGTTGAAGTTATGAGAAGGTTGCTGCTGACAGTGCTGGGCTGGTGGATGGTGATGGGCAGCATTGTTTACGCAGCGCAGCAACAGCGGCAGCCGAATGTCATCGTGGTGATCACGGATGACCAGGGCTACGGAGACATCGGGGCGCATGGCAATACGATGATCCGCACGCCGAATCTGGACAGGCTGCACGGGCAATCGGTAAGGCTAACGGATTTTCACGTGGACCCGACGTGTTCACCGACGCGGGCGGCGTTGCTCACGGGACGTTACTCCACACGCAGCGGCGTTTGGCACACGATCATGGGGCGCTCGCTGATGTATCACGATGAGGTGACGCTGGCGGATGTCTTTAAGGAGAACAAATATCAGACGGGTATCTTCGGGAAGTGGCACCTGGGGGACAGTTATCCGATGCGACCGCAGGATCGCGGGTTTCAGGAGGTGTTGATCCATGGCGGTGGCGGTGTGGGGCAGACACCGGATTTCTGGGGGAATGATTATTTTGATGATACGTATTGGCAGAACGGTGTGGCGAAGGAGTTCAAGGGGTATTGCACGGATGTGTTTTTCAACGGGGCGCTGAGTTTCATTGAGAAGAACAAGGAGAAGCCGTTCTTCGTGTATCTGCCGACGAATGTGCCACACAGCCCTTACAACGTGGCGGAGAAGTATTCGAAGTATTACAAAGACAAGGGAGTGCCTCCTGAAATGGCGAAGTTTTACGGAATGATCGAGCAGTTCGATGAGAACATGGGCGTGCTAATGGGGAAGCTGAAAGAGTGGGGGCTGGAGGAGAATACGATCCTGATCTACCTGACGGATAATGGGACTTCGGCGGGAATCATCCGATCTGCCGGAGCGGGTAAAGGGAAGAAGGCAGCGGAGCCGAGTGGCTGGACGGGATTTAATGCGGGGATGCGCGGGGCGAAGGGCGGAGTGTATGATGGTGGGCATCGGGTGCCGTTTTTTATTCGCTGGCCGAAGGGTGGCATTGGCGGAGGCAAGGATGTGGCGCAGCTCGCGGCGCATATGGATGTGCTGCCGACGTTAGTAGATTTGTGCGGATTGAAATTCACGGCGAAGAATCCGCTGGATGGGAAGAGCGTTGCGCCGTTGTTAAAGGGTGAAGGAAAGAGTTGGCCGGAGCGCACATTCTTCGTGCACACGCAGCGCGAGGAGATTCCGCCGAAGTGGAAGAACAGCGCAGTGATGACATCGCAGTGGCGTTTGGTGAATGGCAAGGAGCTTTACGACATCAAGGCTGATGCGGGGCAGACGGCGGATGTGGCAGCGAAAAATCCTGAAGTGGTGGCGAAGTTGACGGCGGAGTATGAGGCTTGGTGGAAATCGCTGGAGCCGAGTCTGGCACGCTATGGGTGGATCACGCTCGGTGCGCCGCAGGATAATCCGACGCATCTCAACTGCATGGATTGGCATGCGGATCAGGCGCAGATTCCTTGGCATCAGGGCATGATCGACAAAATGCCCGTGGCGAACGGTTACTGGATGGTAGCGGTGGCAGCTTCCGGGAAATACGAAATCACGCTGCGGCATAAACCGGCGGTGGCGAAGTTCGATCTGCAAGCGACTCAAGCGGTAGTGAAAGTGGGTGAGGTGGAGGCAAAGGTTGAGATGCCTGCTGGCGCGAACGAAGTAAAGGTGATGATGAATCTACCAAAAGGGCAGGCGAAGATGCAGACGTGGCTGAAGGATGCGGCGAAAGGTGAGGAACGCGGGGCGTTCTTTGTCGAGGTGAAGAAAGTGGATTGATATGAGATCTCTTAATTATTTACTGATGGTGATGGGGCTGGTGCTGACGATTGGTGAAGTGTCAGCGGCTACCAAACCGAATGTCGTATTCATCTTGATCGATGATTACGGCTGGGCGGATGTGGGCGTGCATGGGAGCAAGTTCTACAAGACACCGAACATCGACAAGATGGCGGCGCAGGGGGCGCGATTCACGGATGGGTATGCGGCGTGTCCGGTGTGCTCACCGACGCGCGCGAGCATCATGACGGGCAAGTATCCGGCGCGGTTGCAGATCACGGATTGGTTACCGGGGCGCGGCGATAAACCGGATCAGAAACTGGCGGTGCCCAAGATACAGCAGCAATTGCCGCTAGCAGAGGTGACGCTGGCGGAGGCGTTGAAGGCGGGTGGGTATGTGACGGCGCACATTGGTAAGTGGCACTTGGGCGGTGAGGGGTTTGAGCCGCAGAAGCAGGGGTTTGATATCAATATCGCCGGGGATCATACGGGAACGCCGGTGACGTATTTCGCACCATTTGAAGCGGCTGGCAAGAATGGTGGACCGACGCGCTCGATGCCGGGCTTGGAGAAGAGTGAGCCAGGTGAATATCTGACGGATCGATTGGCGCTGGAGGCGGAGAAGTTCATTGAGGCTAACAAGAGTAAACCGTTCTTCCTCTATCTCTCGCATTACGGAGTGCATACGCCGATGCGGGCGAAGGCGGATGTCATCGCGAAATACAAGAGCGATGGCAAGGTGGGCACGCAGACGAATGCGATCTATGCGGCGATGGTGGAATCCATGGACGATAGCGTGGGGCGGGTGTTGAAGAAATTGGAGGAGCTAAAGCTGACAGAGAACACGCTGGTGGTGTTCACGTCGGATAATGGCGGGCTGTGCGTGGTGGAGGGGTCGAATACGCCGGCAACGATCAACAGTCCCTTGCGCGAGGGCAAAGGGTATCTGTATGAGGGCGGGATTCGCACGCCGTGGGTGGTGCAGTGGCCGGGTGTGATCAAGGCGGGCACGGTGTTCACGAATGCGGTGAGTTCGGTGGATTTTTACCCGACCATTCTCGCAGCGACGGGCACGCCGATGCCGAAGGAGAGCAAGGTGGATGGCGTGAGCTTGGTGGCATTGCTCAAAGGCGGTGCGGCACCCAAGCGGGATTCGCTTTACTGGCATTATCCGCATTATAGCAACCAAGGCGGGCGACCAGGTGGGGCGATTCGTGAGGGGGATTTGAAGTTGATCGAGTTTTATGATGACGGGCGGCTCGAATTGTTCGATGTGCGGAAGGATAAGGGTGAATCGCGCAATCTGGCGGAGGAGCAGAAGGCGACGGCGATTCGATTGCAGCGGAAGCTGGATCAGTGGCGTCGCGACCTGAAGGCGCAGATGATGGAGGAGAATCCGGCGTATGTGGCGAATCCACAGGCGTCGAATGGAGACATCGTGCTACATGCGAAGTCGGCGAATATCCATGGCACGATGGTGCGGTATGAGCCGCTACCGCATAAGAACACGTTGGGCTTTTGGGTGCGGGCGGAGGATAGCGTGAGCTGGGATTTCACGGTGACGAAGCCGGGCAAGTTCACGGTGGAGGCGTTGCAAGGGTGCGGCACGGGCAATGGCGGGAGCGAGGTGGAGTTCCGTGTGGGTGAGCAGAAATTGAAGCTGGTGGTGGAGGACACAGGACATTTCCAGAATTTCAAGGCGAAGGAGTTGGGCAGTATCACGATCGACAAGCCGGGGCGCTATACGTTGAACGTGCAGCCGTTGACGAAGGCGAAGGCGGCGGTGATGGATCTGAGGATGGTGACGTTGAAGGCGGGGAGTTAGGATTCTACACGGGGTTTGACTGGAATCCAATTCCTGATAAATTGGAAGCATGAAGACGACGATTGATATTCCTGATGAGGTGCTGAAGGAAGTGATGCGGCATACGGGGGCTAAAACCAAACGGGAAGCAGTTGTGACGGCGGTGGAGCGGTTTAACAAACGGAAACGGTTGGAAGCGTTGAATGCGCGGGTGCGTGGAAGTTTCAAGAACTTCATGACGCAGGAAGATTTGAAGGAGATGCGGGAAGATAAAAAGTGGGAGGCGGGGAAGTGAAGCTGATCGATACGTCCAGTTGGATCTACTATTTGCGGTCTTTGGATTCCGAGGCAAGCAAACGGGTGGAGAAGCTGATTTTGGAAGAGGAAGCGGCTTGGTGTGACGTGACCTTAGTGGAGCTATGGAATGGGGTTCGGGGAGCCAAAGAGAAACGTGATTTAGCCGAGTTGGAGAAAGAAATTACACTTTTAAGCGTCGATTCTGAGGTCTGGCAACAGGCAAAGCAATTGGCGGTAGCTTGCCGGGATGCGGGATTGACCGCGCCTATGGCGGATATTGTCATCGCCGCTTGTGCCAAGACGTATGATGTGGAGTTGGAGCATTGTGACCGGCATTTTGAGAAAATTCTCCAAATAGCTGCGAAACTGTGACTCGAATGAGATTCAAATTTACACTTTCCCTTTTGCCTGAACCTTCACATTGTTTCCGACCTGAGTCATGAAAGTTACTTACAACTGGCTTAAACAATACGTGGATTTTGACTGGTCGCCGGATGAGATGGTGGAACGGCTGACCATGATCGGTCTGGAAGTGGAAGGCGTGCAGAAGCTCGGCGGTGAGTTTGAGGGCATCGTCGTGGCGCAGGTCATCACGCGCGACAAGCATCCGAATGCCGACAAACTGTCCGTCTGCCGAGTGAATGACGGCAAGGGTGAGCGCCAGATCGTGTGCGGTGCGCAGAATTTTCAGGCGGGCGACAAAGTGCCGCTCATCCTGCCGGGCGCCTCGCTGCCCATGAAGCCGGGTGACAAGGAGCCTTTCACTATCAAAGTGGGAAAGATCCGCAGTGTGGAGTCGCACGGCATGATGTGCTCGCCGCAGGAGTTGGGCTTGCCGGATCAGGTGGATGGCCTGCTCATCTTGAAGGCGGATGCAAAAGTCGGACAGCCGTTCGCGGAATATCTCGGACGCGCGGGCAGTGATGTGGTCTATGACTTGGAGACGACGCCGAATCGTCCGGACTGGAACAGTGTCATCGGTATCGCGCGCGAAATCAGTGCTTTGACGGGGAATCCATTGAAGGTGCCGGATGTATCCGGCTTGAAAGAAGCGGCGGGAGGGAAGGCCAGTGACCTTGTCGCTGTGCGGGTGGAAGATGCGGAATTGAATCCGCGCTATACGGCGCGCGTTATTAAGGGCGTGAAGATCGGGCCGAGCCCGGATTGGTTGCGCTCCACCCTGGAGAAGGTTGGTCTGCGCAGCATCAGCAACGTCGTCGATGTGACGAACTATGTGATGCTGGAGATCGGCCAACCTTTGCACGCGTTCGATTATCATCTCATCGCGAAGAGTGCGGAGGGCAAGCCGACCATCGTGGTGCGTCGCGCCACGGAAGGTGAGAAGTTCAAAACGCTCGATAACAACGAGCGCACGTTGACGACGGAGAATCTGCTCATCGCGGATGAACAGAAGGGCATCGCGCTCGCGGGTGTGATGGGCGGTCTGAACACGGAGATCAATGATCAGACGGTGGATGTGTTGATCGAGAGCGCTTATTTCA
Organism: Verrucomicrobiia bacterium; assembly: GCA_036405135.1. Lineage (NCBI taxonomy): Bacteria > Pseudomonadati > Verrucomicrobiota > Verrucomicrobiia > Verrucomicrobiia bacterium. The sequence goes on from DASWYF010000051.1 coordinate 7,181, forward strand.
AGCCGCAGAATATCCGGGCGACGTCCAAGAAATTGGAACTGCGCACGGATTCTTCCTATCGCTTCGAGCGCGGCGGTGATGTGGGCATTTGCGATTGGGCGAGCCGCCGGGCGGCGCAACTCATCCTCGAAACGGCTGGCGGTCAATTGGCCGAGGGCGTGGTGGATGCGTATTCGCAGGTGATCGCGGCGAAGGAGATTTCATTGCGCCATGCGCAAGTAAAGACGGTGCTGGGCATCGATATCGCGGTGGAGCAGCACGTGAGTTATCTCAAGAACTTGGGGGTAGAAGTGGTTTCCAGCGCGGGTGATTCGACGAGCTTCCGCATCCCGACGTTCCGGGTTGATCTGAAGCGCGAGATCGATCTGATCGAGGAGATCGCGCGCATGTATGGCGTGGATAAGATTCCGTCCACGGCTCCGCGGGGCGCGAATGGCGCGCATCCGTATGACGTGGTGCATGATCAACTGGCTGAGGCGCGTCGCATCCTGACGGGCTTGGGCTTGAATGAGGCGCTGGGGCAGACGCTCATCGCGGACAGTGCGGCGAAACTGGTGACGGTGGGTGATTCGCTCGTGGCGTTGGCCAATCCTTTGAGCAATGACATGAACGTGCTGCGTCCGAGTTTGTTGCCTGGGTTGTTGGATTCGCTGCGGCACAATATCAGCCATAAGAATTACGATGTGGCGATGTTCGAGGTCGGTCGCGTGTTCGTGCAGAACGGTGGTGCGACCAAGGAGGAGCGTCGTGTGGCCATCGCACTTACTGGTCAGCGTAATCAGAACTTCTGGAGCGGTGAAGATCGTGACGCGAAGTTTGATGCGTATGATCTGAAGGGCGTGCTGGAGAGCTTCTTGGAAGCGTTCGGATTGAAGGGGCTGAGCTACACGCGTCGTGATAACACGACCAGCTTGTTCATCGAATCGGCCACGATCCAGTTGGGCAAGTTGCCACTGGGCGAGATGGGACAAGTGATCCCGATGCTGGCGAAGAAGTATGACTTGCGTGATGCGGTGTTCGTCGCGGAGTTGAACTTGGACCAGTTGCTGGCGCGTCGGAATACGGGACGTTCGTTTAAATCGTTGCCGCAATTCCCGAGCAGCCGTCGCGATGTGGCGATGCTGGTGCCTGAGGCGACGACACATGACGCCGTGCTCACAGTGGTGCGCCAGGCTAAGCCAGCAAACTTGGAGACGGTGGAGCTGTTCGACATCTTCCGCGGCAAGAACGTGCCTGAGGGGCAGAAGAGCGTGGCCTATGCGTTCACGTATCGTGGCGCGGACAAAACGCTGACGGATACAGATGTGAACAGCGCGCACGAAGGTTTGCTCAAGCAGCTTACGGCAAAGCTGGGCGCGGTGATGCGGTAAGTTGAAAACTTACATCAAAGGCCGATGGGTTATCCCATCGGCTTTTTTATTTCTTCTGCAGCCATGTAAGGGCGGGGCGATTGACTGATTTGGCGAGTTCTTCCGCGGTGCTTTCTACGGCGTGGGAGAGGTTTTCTTTGCCGTCGTAGAAGGCGACGAAATCGAGTTCGCGATCGGGCTTGTTCAAATTGTCGGCGAAGTAACGGACCATTTCAGTGGGTGGCAGCGTGCGGCGGCCCATGACTTCGACGAGCGGGAAATTCATATCGGTATCGTAGGCGCGATAGACTAGCTCAGTGCAGACGAGTTTGTCTGTGCTGAAGAAATCGAATTCGAAATCGTAGGGTTTATCGAGATGGCTGAAGGCGACGGCGATGGCTTCGCGGATCTGCTCTTTAGTCAGACGCGGACGAAGGACCGCGGCGGAATCGGCCACGCCGAGGCAATGCTCCATGGTGGTCATGCGGACACCGGCGGGAACTGCTTCGAGAATGACGTATTCATGGCCTGCCTCATCGCGTTGGGTGAACTTGCGCCAGTGCGGTTTCACGCGTGGGTCTTCATCGAGACCCATGGCGACGAGGTCTTGCACCGAGCCGACGTAGAGAGCGGCGTGTGCCCAGTAGCCAGGCATGAAGGCGCGGGAGAGGAACCAGTTCTGTCGCTCGATGAGGATATCTCCGGGTTGGGCGAGATGACGCATCTCTGCAAGTTGACGAGGTTGGACAAGTGCTTGACCGGCTCGTGGTTGGCGCACGCGGGTATCGCCGACCCAGGTGGAAACAGCGGATTGGCCTTTGTAGATAGCGGATTTGCCAAGGAATTTCGCCTCTTTGACTGCGGCGAGAAAACTTTCACTTAGGACGCCGACTTTGGCATCGCTCATCATCATCTCGGTCTGGCGAAGCTGAGTGGCGAAGGAGCGATAAGGTTCTTTGCCAGTCAGTCCTTGTGCTTCTAGCAAGGGAGTGAAGCGTCGATAATGCTCGAAACCATTCGCGAGCAGTTTCTGGTGCTGCGGCAGGCGAAGATTTTCGCGGACTTGATCGTAGAGGCCATTGGGGATGTTCCAGCGCGGGTCGCCTTCGTTCAGCTTTTTGATGACCACGGGGTCATCGGCGAACATGTATACGAATTTGTAGGAATTCTCGTAAAGCGCCGAGCCGCTGGTGAGCATGAGCAAAAAGGCGCGCAGGCGGAGGTTTTCATCCGCGATCTCAGCGTGGCCTTGGTAATCCCAGAGCAGGCGAAGCAGTTCCGTGCGATAGCTGATGAGGGATAGCTCGAGACGGCGGACCAAGTCGTCGTCATCTTGATTGTAGAAGGTGCGCTTGCCATCGAGGAATTCGCGATTGAGCAGGACGGTCTTTTTCTCCAGCTCGGTCAGGCCGGTGAGGATGTTGATGAGGGCTTTTTCATCGGCGGTGATTTTCTCTGTTAAGGAAGCAGTAGAGTAGGCGCTGAGATTGGGGCCTTGTCGGGTGAGTTCGGGAAAGGCTTCGTTACGCGTCAATACTGTGAGCCAGATGATGAGGAAGCCTGCGATGGCGAGGCCTACCGTCCAGCGCACGGTGCGGCGGATGAGCCACATCCAGGCGAAGGTGTTCTCCGGCGGTTCTTCTACGGGATGTTCGCGGCTGAAATCGTCACCGAGAGCGAGCAGTTCATTGCCAAGGCGCGTTTGTTCGCGGCGGATGGTTTTGAGTTCCTCTCGATGAAAGACGGTGAGTATCTGGTGCCACCACAGGGAGGCGGCTTCGACCACTTGCCGCCAATAGCTGAGCGCATACACGCCGCAGAAGGGCATGAGAATGGTCCAGACGGTGGCGACCCATGGGAGGAAGTAGGACTGGCCCCAATACCAGACAAAGAAATACCACGCGGCGTAGATGGGCAGACCGAAGCCGAGCCGGGCTTGAGCGAGCGTGATGCGTTTATTCGCCGAGACACGGTGAGCGAGCCAGCGCGTGAGGAAGAAAGGAACGATGTGCTGCACCGTGCCGAGCACGGTAGGGATGACACCGGCGCAGAGCGTAATGGTTCGCCAGAAGAGCAGAGTAGCAAAGGCCGGGCCTTTCAACCGCATGATGGGGGAAGCGGGCGTGAGGCCGATGGCTTCGAGTTCGCGATGGTGGCGGAGAATCGCAACGGCGAGTGTGCGGGCGCGGCGGCGTTCAGTCTGATTGAAATGATTCATTCCAGCGGCCAGCCATTGGCGGCGCTTGAGGCCGATGACAGGGTCTTGGCCGGGATGGAATTTTTTGGGGATCAGGGCTTCGAGATCATCCAGCAGCGGTTCCCATTCGGCTTCTTCGAGATGGATGACGGTTTCGCAGAGACGCGCATTGATGGTTTCGCGCAGGTGACGGATGCGTTGGGCTTCGACCTCAGGCTCGGTCTTTAACCATTCGGCGAGATTAACGGGTTCACCGATGCGAACCCAGATGGAGCTGCGGAATTTTTCTTTCCGTTCGAAATTAAAACCTACGGGAACGATGACGAGGTCTTTGGCTTCGTTCTCAAATGCTTTGAGAGCGATGCGCGCCGCGCCGGAACGGATTTTTTCCAGGTGCAGGCCATCGTGGCTGATGCCTTCAGGGAATACGCCGATGGCGATGCCGGAGGTGAGGGCTTGGGCAGCTCTTTCGACGGAATCCAGATTACGGCGGACTTGCTTGGCGTCATCGCTGGCGCGATAGGCGGGGATCATGCCGAGGCTTTGCAGGAAACGACCGAATACGGGAATATCGAAGAGCGGGGCTTTCGTCAGGAAGACGACGGGACGTTTGGCTACAATGCCGAGGAGGACAGGATCGATGAGGGCATTGGCGTGATTGGCGACGAAGATGACCGGGCCGATTGTGGGAATGTGCTCGCGGCCGGTGATCTCGATACGCGGGTAGTAGATGCGGATGATCCAACGAAGCAGTTGTTGTATGATAAGACAGAGCAGTTTCATCCCTAACTAAATACTTTGATGAGACTGCGCTGGAGCGGGAGGAAGGTCAATCATTGGCGAATGTGTGTATAAATGAAAAGTGCGCCTGAATTCTCAGGCGCACTTTGAAAACTATGGACAGGCGATGGCGCTTGTCCCACTACGCATTATTCCCACTCGATCGTTCCCGGCGGCTTGCTGGTGATGTCGAAGACGCAGCGGTTCACGCCTTTTACCTCGTTGATGATGCGGCTGGCAAGTTTCTCCAGCAGGTCATACGGGAGCTTCACCCAGTCGGCGGTCATGCCGTCCTGGGATTCCACGGCGCGGATGGCGATGGTGTAATCATAGGTGCGTTCATCACCCATGACGCCGACGGAGCGCACGGGGAGCAGTACGGCGAAGCTCTGCCAAATCTTGTAATACCAGTCGCTCTTCTTCATCTCTTCAACGACGATGGCGTCGGCATTGCGGAGGATTTCGCATCGGCTCTCGGTGACTTCACCGAGGATACGCACAGCGAGGCCGGGGCCGGGGAAGGGCTGGCGGAAGACGATCTCTTTCGGCACACCGAGTTCGAGGCCGAGCTGGCGGACTTCATCCTTGAACAGATACTTCAGCGGCTCGACCAGCTTGAACTTCATGTTCTTCGGCAGACCACCGACATTGTGATGGCTCTTGATCATCGCGGCCGGGTTGCCGTCGATGGGGACGGACTCGATCACATCAGGATACAGCGTGCCTTGGGCGAGGAACTTGGCCTTGCCAGCGCGCTTGGTGGCCGCGTTGAATACTTCGATGAAGGTCTTGCCGATGATCTTGCGCTTCTTCTCCGGATCAGTGACGCCCTTGAGGCGCTTCATGAAAATCTCAGAAGCGTCTTCGTATTGCAGCTTGATCTTGAAGCTCTTGCCGAAGACGTCTTGCACCACCTTGGCTTCCTTGGCACGGAGCACGCCGTTATTCACGAAGATGCAGGTGAGCTGGTCGCCAATGGCTTTGTGGATCAGAGCAGCAGCGACGCTGGAATCAACACCACCGGACAGACCGAGGATGACATGTTCTTTGCCGACTTGTGCGCGAATCTCTTCCACGGCCTGATCGACGTAGCTGCGCATCGTCCAGTTCTTGCCGCACTTGCAGATGCCGTGGACGAAGTTGCCGATGATCTCCTTGCCGCGAGGTGTGTGAACGACCTCAGGGTGGAATTGCAATCCGTAGAAATTGCGGCTGCGATCTTCGATGGCGGCGTAGTCAGAGTTCTCTGTGGTGGCGACGGGCTTGAAGCCAGCGGGCAACTTCGTGAGCTTGTCGCCATGGGAGTTCCACACTTGGAGCAACTTGGGCAGCTTCTTGAAGAGGGCGCAGGACTTGTCCTTGATGGTCAGGGTGCCTTTGCCGTATTCGCGTTTGTCACTGCGCTCGACCTTGCCGCCGAGGTAATGGCCGAAGAGCTGCACGCCGAAGCAGATGCCGAGCACGGGGATGCCGAGCTTGAAGATCTCCTTGTCCGGCAGCGGTGCCTTGGGGGCATACACGCTGGAGGGACCGCCGGACAGAATAAGGCCGGAGGGATTCAGCTTGGCGATCTCTGCCGCCGGAGTGTTGTACGGCAGGATGACGGAATACACATTGCACTCGCGGATGCGACGGGCAATGACTTGTGTGTATTGCGACCCGAAATCAAGGATGACTATCTGCTCGTTCATGAGAACAAAGGACAAGTGTTTGCCTTCCGCCGAAGCGTTTGGCGAGTGAAAAATGAAAGGAAATTCTGCTGCCTGCCGAGAGGTTCAGCCGCTATTTGGGAACGACCTTCACTGCGCCGGTAGCCGCGTCATAGCTGAACTTCATGTTATATGGCGGAGTGGGCAGAGCCTTCATGGTGCCGCTGGAGACGAGTTCTTCCAAATCCTTGGGGTTACGGCCTTTTTCCACCTGGAACATGGAGATAGCGGAGCTGAGGGAAGCGGTATCGACACCGGCTTCGGCGCTCTTTTTACCTTTGGCCACGGTGCTGAGATAATCCGTCGGGGCATTGAGCGGGTTTTCGCCGACCTTTTCCGGTGGTTTGGCTGCAGGCGCTGATTCAGAGGCTGGCTTGTCACAGCCAGCAATGATGCTCGCTCCCAGCAACAGAACTAATACGGATTTCTTCATGAGGGGAGGCTAGCAGGCACCCGGGTGTAGGCAAGCCGCAACCGACTCACGGGGAATCGTTAGAGTGCATGGAAAATCCCTCTCACCATGTGGCAAGAGGGATTTGAAAATCAGGCGCTGACCGGTTCGGCAGCTTTCAACGGCTCGCCATAGGGCAAATCATCGGGCAGCGGGATGAACTCACGGATGTGATTCCAGAGTTCGGTGAAGTCTTTATTCACATCGCCGGAAAGGCAGTCAGTGATCTGGCCGGCGGCCTCGGGATATTTCTTGATGACTTCGCGGAAACTGAACTTCGGATCATAGAAGGCGTAAACGAGCTTGCGCATGTTCTCCACGCCGATGCGCATGGTGGTGCCGTATTCGGTGAAGCGTTCCGGGGAGAAATCTTTATCCACGATGCATTTGTGCACGATCTCGCCGGACATCACGCCACTCTTCAAGGCAAGCATGACGCCACTGCTGAATACGGGATCGAGGAAGGCGAAAGCATCACCGACAAGCAGAAGGCCAGGAGCAGCGCAATATTTCGAGTGGCGGGAGTATTCGCTGGTGACGAAATAATCGCCCACTTGCTGGCCGACGGCGAGGTGGTTCTTCACCCATTGATTCTCATTGATCTCGCGATCGAAGATACTCTTGGGGTCGCGCACGCCATCGCGCGTGAGATACTTGCCTTCCGCCACGATGCCGATGCTGACCATGTCATTGTGTTGAGGAATGTGCCAGAACCAGCCCTTGTCCGGCACATAGGCAACGGTCGTAGCGCCCTCATCCATGCCTTCGCCACGCTGTGAACCTTTGTAATAGGTCCACACAGCAATCTTGTTCAGGTAAGGATCGTTCATGCGCCACCCGCGACGGTTCGAGGTGAAGGCTTCCTTGCCTGTGCAATCTAAAGTGATGGGAGCGTGGACTTGGTAGGTCTTGCCATCCTTCGTGGTGGCCTCCACGCCGATGACGCGTTCGCCATCCATGAGCAATTGCTTTACCGAAGTTTCTTCGCGGACCACGGCGCCTTTCGCGCGTGCGTTGTTGAGCAGCAATTCATCGAACTCGGAGCGCAGCACCTGCCAAGTCTGGGCGATAGTCTCTTTATCGTAACGCGTGTGGAAATAGAAGGGCAGGGAGCGTTTGCCTTCCGGTTGCACGAAGGTGACGCTGTACTTCTTCACGAAGTGCGAGTTCTTCATGGTCGGGATGAGCCCGAGACGTTCCAGCGGCTGGAAGGTGAAAGGGATGAGCGATTCGCCGATGTGATAGCGGGGGAATTTCTCGCGCTCGAGCACGAGGACTTTGTGGCCGTATTCCGCAAGGATGGCAGCAGAACTGGAACCGGCAGGACCGCCACCGATGATGATGGCATCAAATTGTTCAGCGTTGTTTGACATACGTGTGCGCTTAATGAGTGGTTACACAATAGTTGATTTTCGTGGTAACGGAAATAAAAGCTCGCTATCATCGTTATAACGGGCTGTTATCACTGGTAAATCTATGGACCTGCGGCATCTGCGATATTTTCAGGCAGTGGCGGAGGAGTTGAATTACTCCCGGGCGGCGCGTCGTCTGCGGGTGGCGCAACCAGCGCTCAGCCGGGCGGTGAAGGAGATCGAGGCGGAGCTGGGGGCACTGCTGTTTGAGCGGACGCGGCATTATGTGAAGCTCACACCGGCGGGGATCGTTTTATTGCGCGAGGCGGGTTTGTTGCTGGAGCGGTGGGAGGATTCATTGCGTCGCGTGAGGCGCACGGCGGCGGGTGAGGAAGGGGAATTGCGGCTAGGCTACATTGGGCCACCGACGCAGCCATTCTTGGGGAGATTGCTGGCGGAATATCGGAAGCGGTATCCGCTGGTATCAATTCATTTGGAAGAGCGGACGCCAGAGCGGGTTTGGGAGATGGTGGCGAAAGGGCGGCTCTCCGTGGCGCTGACGCGTCCGGTGATGGCGCATGAATCGCTAGGGCTGAGGACAGTATTGCTGCGGAAGGAGCGGATGGGTGTGGTAGTGAGGACGGATCATCCGCTGGCGAAGAAGAAGAGTTTGCCATGGAGTGCGTTGGCACAGTTGCCTTTGATCGTGTTGGCGCGTCGAGAGGGCATGAGTCTGCATGATGCGGTGCTGGCGGGATGTCGGCAGGCTGGGATCACACCGAGGTTTGCGCAGACTCCGAGTTTGATTGGGACAGTGTTGAGTTATGCAGAGGCGGGAGCGGGGGTAGCCGTTGTGCCGGATTCGGTGCTGACATCGGAATCTTCGCTGACGTTCATACCGCTGACGCCGGTGCATCATGTGGAATTAGTCTTAGTGTGGCAGGTGGATGATGATCCGCCGCCAGCGCAGAGGTTTAGGGAGCTTCTCATTGAATGGGAAAAAAAGGAAAAGCTGTGGGCGGAATAAGATTTCTTAGCCACAGAGGGAACACAGAATCACACAGATATGGAAAAGTTGTTAGAGCCTCCTCATCCCGCATGCGGGACTGCTACGTTACTTGGAGTTTAGCCTTTGAGTGGCGAGGCGGCGGGCTTCTTCGACCAAAGGTAGGTCTTGGACGAGGTTGGCGAATTTGAAGGGGGGCAGGCCGCTTTGGGCGCGGCCAAGGAGATCGCCGGGGCCGCGCAATTCGAGATCGGCTTCGGCGATGCGGAAGCCATCGGTGGTTTCTTCCATCACCTTCATGCGTTGGCGGGCTTCATCGGTTTTCAAGCGGGCGAGCAAGATGCAGTGCGAATCATGTTCGCCACGGCCAATGCGGCCGCGTAATTGATGCAGTTGGGCGAGACCGAATTGCTCGGCGTTTTCAATGACCATGACAGTCGCGTTCGGCACATCCACGCCGACTTCGATCACGCTGGTGGCGACGAGGCATTGTAGCTTGTTATCGCGGAAAGCGGTCATCACGCGGTCTTTTTCCTCGGAAGAAACACGTCCGTGGAGCAGTCCGGTTTTGAAAGGGGCTAGTGAGAGGGCGAGTTTGTTGAACTCGCCTTTCACAGCTTTGACATCTTTGTCCGTGTCATCTTCTTCCACGCGAGGATAGACGATGTAGGCCTGACGGCCTTCACCCAGTTTCTCCATGATGAAGGCGAGGACTTGTTTGAGCTTATCCGGCGTGCGGACGTAGGTGCGGATGCGGCCACGATTGCCGGGCAGCTTATCGATGACGGAGACATCCAGATCACCGTAAAGCGTGAGGCCCAAGGTGCGCGGGATGGGCGTGGCGGTCATGACAAGGAGGTGAGGGTATTCACCTTTGCGCACAAGGGATTCGCGCTGGGAGACGCCGAATTTGTGCTGCTCATCGATGACGACAAGGCCGACCATCTTCAAGCGAAACGCTTCCTGCACAAGTGCGTGTGTGCCGATGACGAGGCAGGGGCGATCGTGGGAGAAATAGGTTTTGCGGCTGCCAGATTGGAACTCTACCGGGATATCCAACGGCTCGAACCAGCGCTTAAAATTGCGGTAGTGTTGCTCGGCAAGAATCTCGGTGGGTGCCATGAGCAGAACGGTGTAGCCGCTCTCAAGTGTCATCAGCGCGGCGCAGGCGGCCACGGCGGTTTTGCCTGCGCCGACATCACCTTGCAGCAGGCGACGCATGGGGTGTTCGCCGCCGAGGTCGTGACGGATCTCGCGGAGGACTTTCGTCTGGCCGTCGGTGAGCTTGAAGCCGAGCTTGGCGAGGAACGGTTTGATGAAACGGTTATCGCCGGAGCAGGGCATGGCGGTGGCGCTCAGTTCCAAACGGCGACGGCGACTCTGTATCTCTTGCTGCAGCGCGATGAGTTCGTTCAGTGCGAGCCGTTTGCGCGCGATGTCAGTATCCTCACGTTCTTCAGGGAAATGAAGCATGTGCAGGGCGTTGCTGAACTCGGGGTAACCAGCAGAGACGGCCTCAGGATAGGGTTCCTTGAGGAGCGATTCGTACTGCTCCATCGTACGCCAGACGAGGGAGCGCAGCCAGCGTTGCGGCAGGCCTTCGGTGAGCGGGTAGATGGGGACGATGCGGTTCAGATGAATGGAAACTTCTTCGCCAGGCTCGATCACTTCTGTCTCGGGATGATCCATGGTGCGGGGCTTGAGCGAGTTCGGCTTGCCGTAGATCATCACGTCATCGCCGGTGCGGAAGTAATTCTCCATGTAAGGGAGATTCCACCAGCGGCAATGCAGGCGGGCGGAGCCGTCATCCACGACGATTTCGAAAACGGATTTGCGGCCTTTCGCAAAGGTATTCAAGCCCATGGCGACGATCTGGCCGCGAACGGTGGCGGCACTATCGAGCGTGAGATCGAAGATGGAGAGGAAGTGGCGGCGGTCTTCGTAACGGCGCGGTCGGTGGAAGAGCAGGTCCTCGACGCTGAATATCTCCAGCCGGTGCAATTGGGCCGCACGCTCCCGGCCGACCCCCCAGAGGTCTTTGACCAAGGATTTCAGATTGAGCACTGGCGCGTCCGGCATGGGAGAGGTTTAGCGGGTTAGGCAAGAGAGACCAAGAGGGAAAGAGGAGGAAGATTTGCCAAACCATTGAGTTGTGTCGGGTGCGTTGGACTGCCGGCTGGAATCCGGCAGCACGAGATTTATGCTTCGTCGACAGGGGGAATGCGGGGATGCGCGTGCTTGCCAATTTTGTGCGCGGCTCCATACTGCGCCGCATTCGTTTTGATTGATCCATGAGCACATTGAATTTTGCCATCATCGGCACGGGCGGCATCACGCTGCAAAACCATCTTCCAGGTCTCGCGCTTTGCAAGGATGTCAAGGTCACGGCGCTGTGTGACGCGAATCCGGCCACGCTGGAGACGGCGCGGCAACAGACAGGGGCGCCTCTGGCGACTTCCAATTGGGAAGACATCGTGAAGCGGGATGATATCCATGCGATCATCATCGCGACGCCGAATGTGTTTCATCCGCCGGTGGCCATTGCGGCGGCGAAGTCGGGCAAGCATATCCTGTGCGAGAAGCCGCTGGCTTTGACGGCAGCGGATGCAGCGCTCATGGCGGCGGAAGCGGACAAGGCGAATGTGCGGCACATGACGGCGTTCACGTATCGCTTCGTTCCGGCGATGCGTTACTTGCATCACTTGATTCAGCAGGGTGATCTCGGCACGCCGTATCATTATCGTTCTTGCCGGTTGCAGGATTGGGGCACGCGCAATGTGGGCTGGCGTCAGCAGAAGCGCATGGCGGGCACGGGTGAGATCGGTGACATGCTTAGTCATCGCATTGATTTCGCGCATCATCTTATCGGGCCGATGAAGCGTCTCGTGGCGAATCTTATGACGATGACGCCGATGCGTGGCGGTCAGCCGAATGATACGGATGATTTCGTGTCCATCCTCTCGGAGTTCAAGAATGGCGCATCGGGTGTGCTGGAAAGCTCCAAGCTGGCGAGCGGTGTGAATGAGAGCTGGCGCAGTCCAGACCGCGTGGAATTGAACGGCAGCGAGGCGAGCTTCAGCTTTACGACGGGCACTTGGAATGAGTTGCAGTATGGCAAGGTCGGCGGACCGGGGCTGAAGACTATCACCATCCCGAAGGAGTTCTTCGTGTTGCCAGGCAGTCCGCGTGATCCAGGGGTGGGTGATCCGCTGGTGAGCTTCCGTTATGATCAGGCGGTGGAGTTTGTGAACGCCATCCGTGAGCAGCGCCAATGTAATGTGAGCTTCCATGACGGTGCCCGCGCGCAGACGGTGATGGATGCGGCGGTGAAGTCTTCGGAAATCAAACAGTGGATTGATCTCTAAAAATTTGTTTATGGCTAAAACAGCAGTTGTGACTGGTGCCGGAAGCGGCGTGGGACAGGCCGTGGCGATCAAGTTCGCCAAGGAAGGCTGGAATGTGGCGTTGATCGGTCGTCGTGCCGATGCGCTGAAGGAAACGCTGGAGAAGGCGGGCGATGCGCGCAAGCGGATGCTCACTTGCCCGTGCGATATCGGTGATGAGGCTGCGGTGAAGAAGATGGCGTCCAAGGTGCTCGACACGTTGGGTGCGGCGGAAGTCATCGTTAATGCGGCGGGGACGAATACGGCGAAGCGGCGCATGAACGAGCTGGCGACGGAGGATTATCATATGATCATGAATGCGAATCTGCATGGTTCGTATTACGTGGCGCAGGCGTTCTTGCCGAAGATGCGCGAGCAGAAGTCCGGCACGATCGTGAACGTAATTTCCGAGGCAGGCCGTTTGGCGAATCCGAAGGCGGGTCCGGCGTATATCGTTTCCAAGTTCGGTCAGTCGGGTTTGACGCAGGCGATCAATGTGGAGGAACGGCAGAATGGTATTCGTGCGTGCTCGATTTTCCCGGGTGATATTAATACGCCGTTGCTGGATCGGCGTCCGGTGCCGCCGCCGATGGAGGCGCGGGTGAACATGCTGCAGCCAGAGGATCTGGCGGATACGGTCTGGCTGGTGGCGAATCTGCCGGGACGAGCGGTGATCGAGGAGATTTTGATCCGGCCGAAGTGAGGTTTTTAAAACCGCGGAATGAGCGGAAGACACGGAAAACGGCGTGCTGGGAACGGCATGCCGTTTTTGTTTTTGAGCGCCTGCTTATGATCTTACGCGAACAGGATTCTGCGAGGCTAACGCCGAGCTGGAGCTCGGCGCTCCGTTAGTTGCCGTGGCGGGCGCTTGTGTCCGCTGCTTTACCGGAATTGGCGCGGTGGCTGAGGGAGCGTTGCCAGCTGGCGGAGAGGAGGGGGCAGTCGGCGAGTTTGGCGGCGGCTTCGAAATCTTCCGGGCGGTGGTGCATGATCTGGTTGGCGGCTTCGATGGTCCACTGGGGGAAGGGGTGCTCGATGAGTCTGAGCTCGTCATCGGCTTTCACAAGGCCTTCTTGTAGCACGCGGAAGTACCAGCCGGTTTTGCCGGTTTGCTCTACTTGCAGGGCGAGGTCTTTGATGTGCCACTTAATGGCGAGCTTCCAGCAGGGTTGGCGCGGTTGGGAGACTTGGACGATGGCATCACCGAGGGTGAAGGTGTCGCCGATGCAGATGTCGGTTTCGAGCAGGCCAGAAGTGGTGAAGTTTTCACCGAAAGCGCCGTTGGTGAGGGCGGGGATGTTCAGTTTATCGCGCCAGTATGGATAGTGCTCGATGGGGTAGACGTTCACAGCTTTATCCACGCCGCCGTGGTTCACGAGGTCGGCCTGACCATCGCCGTCGAGATTCGTGAAGCGCAGGTGGACAGGGGCGTTCACGGTTTCTTTGAAGATGCCGGTGATCCAGGTTTTCAGGCCGCCGGAGAAGTTCGGGCTTTCGAGTGTCTTGGGCGGGCCGACTTGGATGGAGAGGAGCTTTTTCACAACGACGCTTGATAGTGCGCGTGCGGAGGGACAAATTCAACCCGTTACAAGCGAAGACGCGTGATTCGTCGAGAGCGTCTGTCCTGCCGGCTGGAATCCGGCAGCACGGTGATTCGTGCTACGTCGGCCTACATATCGAACTAGAGTTTTATTATTATGTCAGAGGTGATCAATCGGCATCGCGCCATGGTGGAGAAGTTTCCGGGGAATGAGATGGCGCGGTTCAGTCTGGGCAAAGCGTTGTTCGATGCAGGGCTGTTTGCTGAGGCAAAGGAGCAGCTTGTGGTGGCGTTGCAGAAGAAGCCGGACTGGATGGTGGTGCAGATATTGATCGGGAAATGCGATTTGCAGGCGGGTGATAGGGTGGCGGCGAAGCAGGCGTTTGAGCGGGCGTTGCAGTTGGCGATTGAGCAGAATCATGAGGGGCCTAGGGAAGAGATGGAGCAGGTGTTGAGGGAGATGTGATTTTTCTTAGCCACGGATTTTCACGGATGGAACACAGATGGGGGGAATGCGGTTGTAGGAGATTAATTACGTTTGGTTTGTTCTCACCCCTCACCCCGGCCCTCTCCCCATTGAAGGGAGAGGGAGAACATTTTTCGCATTTGATGTTATTGTGAAGTTGCTGGTTTGCGGATGTTGCTGCGACTCGGAGAGTCGCGCTGCTAGGCTTGTTTCACTTTTTCCCAGTCGAGGTGGAAGCGGGCGAGGTATTTGCGCAGGCGGTCGGCGTCGTTGGTGATTTTGCGTTGGGTGCGGGTGATGTTGAAGAGTTGGCGACCGGCTTCGCTGAGGGTGTGGGATTTTTGGCAGATGGTGATGACGTGATTGAGTTGCGCGCGGTCGAAGGAGTCGATCTGCGAGATTTCTTTTTCACTTAGCACGGAGGCGAGGGCGGCGGTTTCGTCGCTGGATTCGATAGGGTCTTGCCAGGCGTGGCGGAGGCGGGTGAGTTCGGCTTCGAGGATTTCCAGAGAGATGCGGCCGCTGGGGGCAAGGGTGGCCATGCGGGTGATGCTGGCGTTGAGGTCGCGGAAGTTGCCAGACCAGGTGGCTTCACTAGAGCGGGCGAATTCGAGGAAGTGTTCGCGGACTTCCTTGCTCATGGTCACACGGCGGCTGTTCTTGGCGGCGTAACGGTCGAGTTCGTAATCGAGGTTCGGCTCGATGTCTTCGCGGCGGTCGCGGAGGCCGGGGAGTTGGTAGGTCCAGAGGTTGATGCGGGCGAGGAGGTCATCGCGGAAGGTGCCTTCACGGACGCGGATGGCGAGGTCGCGATTGGTGCCGGCGATGAGTTGGAAATCGCTGGTGACTTCTTTATCCGCGCCAAAGGGGGTGAAGCGTTTTTCTTCGAGGGCGCGGAGGAGCATGGCTTGTTCATCGGTGCCGAGTTCGCCGATTTCATCGAGGAAGAGGAGGCCACCATCGGCTGAGCGCAGGAGGCCGGGGCGATCTTTCAAGGCACCAGTGAAGGAGCCTTTCACGTGCCCGAAAAGAGTGCTCATGGCGGAATCACCACGGAGGGTGGCGCAGTTCACTTCTACGAACGCGCCGCTGAGCGTGTGACGCAGTTTCTTCAGTTCATAGATGCGCTTGGCGAGTTGGGATTTACCGGCACCGGTCGGACCCATGAGAAGGATGGGATCGCGGGAGGCGATGGCGACGTGCTCAATCTGTTCGATGAGGGCGTTGAAGCGTTTGTTGCGGGTCTCAATGCCGGATTTCAGGAAGGTGCGGGCTTCGGTGACTTCGCGTTCGAAACGGGAGGCGAGCTTGTCGTATTGAGACAGGTCGAGGTCGATGATGCGATAGGTGCCTTCGGGAGATTTGCGCGCGTCCTTGGGCGAAGCTTGGATGAGGCGGCCGGGAAAGTGGCGTGATTCCGTGAGGAGGAAGAGACCGATCTGCTGGATGTGCGTACCGGTGGTGATGTGGATGTAGTAATCTTCCTGATCCGGCTCGAAGCCGTAGATTTTCGTGAAGTCGTAAAGAGAGGCGTAAACTTCTTCGAGATCCCAAGGGTCTTTGATGGGTTGCTCGTGCAGATAGGTCTTGGTGTTTTCTGAGACGCGGCGGATATCGGCAGAGACGCAGCCGGCGATATCCTTGTGCTCGGGCTGATGGATGAGTTCGCAGCGGGAGAATTTCAGATCGGCTTGTTGGTGCAAGGACACGGTGGGGCGCCACTTGTTCCATCGCTCCTGGTGAAAGCCGGAATCGAGATGGCTGCCGACGATGCCGATGAGAACTTTGTCCCTCTTGCTCATAGCGGATAAGCTAGTAAGATAGCTAATGGGATACAATTATGAATTATGAGGTTTGAGGTGTTAATTTTGAAATCGGAAGCTTAACAGGCTGATTTGGAATGGGTTACCTGTTTGTAATCATGGTGGAAAATGGGCTGGCACGGAAGGTGACATAGGGAATGTAGAATGAGGAAGGCAGAATGAAGAGACTGGGGAAAGCATCGAACATCGAGAGAGAAATGGCCGCAAAGAGGCGCAGAAGACGCAAGATAGGGTAAAGATTATGAATGCAAATGATACCAAATTGATTTTGACGCCGTTGCTTTGGGAGTTCATGCACGCGCATGAAGGGTATTGTGTGGCGGGCTGCTGCGGGGCGGATGCATTCGTGATCAAGGCGGAAGGAATGAAGCACTGGGTGCGGACGCATGGGAACGAGGTATGCGAGCAGGTCTTGAAAGAGCTGGGCGAACTGATCCATTCGGTTTCGGAGATAAAGAACGGAAAAATCGTCTCTGAGTGGGAGCAGATCAACGCAGTTTGGGAGCCGGAAGAGTGTGTCAACTGGCTGCGGTCTTGGGAAACGGAACTGAAACTGGTCCTGCAAATGAGCCCGGAAGAACTGGCGTGGACGGACCCTAATTTTTACGGAGGTTGAGTTATGTGCAAGGTGCTTTATCTGGCTGCAGACGCGGAAATGCCGGGGGTGAATAGTAAAAGCCCGGCGTTCATGGCGTTACCGGTCAAGAATGTGAAGCCTACTTTGAAGCAGCATTTCACGCAGCCGAATGTGGCTTATATCGCCACAGCCGGGTGTGCATGTGGTTTCTTCTGGTCGGATTGCGGGTTGGAAGATGCGACCAGAGAGAATGATCCTGAAGCGTTCGAGAGCACTCAGGTGCTGATCGATTATCTTTCGGAGCTTCTGCTGAACTGTGAGGTAGTCGAGGCGTTTGGTTGTTGGGATCAGGAATGGGATAAGCCGGTGGATAAGGAAGTTGTCTTTTCGATGAAGGATGTGCGAAGGGATGGAATGGTGGTGATTCCGGAGCAGACGCGGGTGAGGTTTGTGAGGTGAGGGAGTGAAGAGGTTAGAGCCTCCTTATCCCGCATGCGGAACTGCTTCGATTATAAAGGGGAAAGGTTTTCAACCGAATGGGGTCAAGCGAATGGCCGGTTGCACCGGCGGGCAATGATGGGAAACATCGAACATCAAGAGGGGGATAGGGTGGTGTGGAGCGGGCTGTAGGCGATTTGATGCTGGCTTTGCTCAGGTGAGTTGCAGCGGCTCGGAGAGCCGCGCTCCGGGGAGAAGTTAGAGCCTCCTTACGTCGGCTGCTACGGAGGAGGGGAGACTGGACAGGCGGTGGCGCCTGTCCCACTACGGGGCGAGGACGAAGGACGATTACGAGGTTGGATATTTATGAAGCGCGAAGAATTGGAAAAGGTGATGAGTTTGCAGAAGCGGGCTTATGGCTTGTTGATGTGGGTGAACCAGGCGGCGCGTGCCAATCCGGCGATGTTCTCAGCGGAGTCGGTGGAACAGATACGCACGGCAGAGGGTTGTGCGGAGTGGATCAATCATCATCTGAATTCATTGCCGAGGGAGTTTTGGCCGGAGCCAGCGGAGTTGGTGCCGTATGCGCGGCTGTTTTCGTCGTTCTTTGCGACGTCGTTTCGAGTGGGTGAAGTCGGGCGGCGGGATAGCATGCGGGTAGAGACGGGCTTGGTGACGGGGGCGAAGAAGATCAATGATCGCAGGCACAAGAAGCATTTGGAGCGGCGTCAGAAAGAGGCGGCGTTGGAATTGAAGCGTGCGGCACTTTCGGCTTTGGCTGAAGAGGCGGGTGCGGTGGTGACGGTGGCTGAGTTGGATGCGATGATCGCTTCGGCGGAACTCGGAGCGAAGGTGACGTTGTGGACGTATGCGTGTGAATTGAAGCGTCGCACGGAATATGTCTCGCAAGGGACGGCGGTGCATGAGTTGTGGCTGGAGCTGGATGAGAAGACGCGGAAACGGATGGATGGGGAGATGGTGTGGAAGGTGCGGGACGAATTAGTGGCGTGCTTTCAGAAGGAGAAGGTATGAAACTGACAATGGTGCAGGAAATGCGAAAGGATGATTATGTCTGGTAAAAGCCAAATCGAACAGATGCACGTCTTTGGAATTTTACCTAACTTGGTTTTGCGTGAGCCATTTGAATGTGAATGGGTTGCGCTTTTGCCTGGGTCTGATGAACGGATGCAAGCGATTGCTAAGAAGGACAAAACAGTTCATCGGTTGCTAAATGGTTTCCATGATCAAGATGGTGGAAAGTGCGAGGTGACAGCTTTGGTGGTTCAGAAGGATGCGCCAGCAGGCGTTGATTTTACCGCCTTAATGAGTTTTAGGAACCTCTTTGCAATGTCGTGTGTTTTGAAAGGGTGGCAATCCTCTTTGGGGCAGTTGAATGTTTTTTATCCACTATATTCTGATTACTTTGATTTCTATCCATTCAGGCCTGTAGGTGATGGTGTTCATATTCAACACCGAGGAGCAGCATTGAATTCATGGAATTCAGCAAAAGAATTTCGTGCTCAAAGAAGTGCTGATTTGCCTTCGTTCGGACACTGCCTAAGAGCAGATCCGGACGAGGTATTATGTGATTATCTGGTGTCAGCATGGAAAGAGCAGTTCATAGGAGGTGAAGGGAAATGGGAGTCTTTATTTCGTTCACTCGCTGTGGCTTATCACGCTGCTGGATTGCCGAAAAAGAACCTAATGTGGCACTATGACTTCGGTGTAAGCATTGCACTGTGGATTAGCGCCTTTGAAACGCTTTGTCATAATGGAGGTTCAAAAGATGTTGGATCGAGCGATCTTCTGGAATTATTAGCTTCGACGAGATTCAGCAAGAAAGCTTTGAGGGCAGGGTTCGAAATTAAGGTTAAAAAGGAACCGCGATCAGTTAATGCTGTGCAATATTTGTGCTGGAAATTGTATGGGGCAAGAAACCGATTCCTTCACGGAAATCCCTTTCCAGAGGAGTCTCTCTTTCTTGAAACTCGAAATGGGTCTGTCGGGTTGAACCAAGCACCGCCACTTGTGTACAAGGCTGCATTGCTTAACAAGTTCCAGCATTTTCTGAAATCAGAAGAACAGGAGGGGGAGGTGGCGATCGTAATGTCTAGGCTGTTTGAGAAGCGCGCGTTTAGTGAAGCCATATCATTTCTAGTAGAGGGGAAAAGAGATTAAGCATGAATATGACCAAAGAAAAGTTGCCGACTTTCGGATATGGCACGAATGGCGATGAGTTCAAGCCTCTTGCCGAAGTGTTGCTGTCTGATGTGCGGCAAACATATTGGGTGAAAATTCGTGCTGATGGGTCTACGCATGGGCTACAGTTGGAAGATTTTCATCAGCAAATGTCCGATCTGAACTTGAATCCTGACGTTCCAGAAGATGTTTGCACTGGCTTTGATACTGCTCGCAACCTCTATCTTTACTCCTGGTTTGCCTACAGATTTCAGACTGTGGCAGAACTTCAGGCATGCGCGACGCTTGAGCTTGCGTTGGGAAAACGCATTGAGTCTGAGTGTACGAAGAAAGTTAAAAATTTGGGACCGCGGCTTCTGTTTGCTTTCGAGAAAGGATGGTTGAAGTCTGATCAAATCCGAGTTTACCAGAGAAGTTCTGAAAATCGGAAAAGACATACCTCTCTGTTCGATGAAGTTTTGCAGCAAGATAACGAATTGCAAACCTCAACCCCTGCATGGGAAGAGGAAAAACATGCTGCTGAGTATCTCGAAAAACTGATCGAAGCAATCCCTTCGCTGCGAAATGTAGTAGCGCATGGTAATCCGATGTTGCATGGCGGATCGGTAACGGTGTTGGAGATTTGCTGTGATTTGATAAATCAGCTTTTTCCTCAAAAGATTGAATCGCAAGGCAAGTAATCACAACGGTGTTAAAGTTTGAGAAGTTTATGAACACGAAAGATTTGATTCGGTTGGGGGTGCCGCCGGGGGAGGCGACGCGGCGTGGGGTGGATTTTATTTCGCGGTATATCTTGAAGGGGTTGGATAAAGCCAAGCTGCAAGAGGAGGCGGAGGCGATTGTGAAGGATCCGGCGCGGTTCGTGGAGGATGAGTTGCGCGGGGAGTTTGCAAAGGCACTTGTGCGGACGCGGTCGGCGGGGGCGTTGCGGCAGACGCGTGCGGGGTGGCAGCAGTGGGGCGAGGGGCTGGAGCCGGAGGCGGTGAACCAGATGGCGCGGGCGTGTCAGCTGCCGGTGGCGGTGCGCGGGGCATTGATGCCGGATGCGCATGTGGGCTACGGCCTGCCGATCGGGGGGGTGCTGGCGACGGAGAACGCGGTGATCCCGTATGCGGTGGGAGTGGATATCGCGTGCCGGATGAAGTTGACGGTGCTGGATCTGCCCTTGCGGGAGCTGGATCGGAAGCGGGAGAAGTTGATCAAGGCGATCGAGGCGGAGACGCGGTTCGGCGTGGGGGCGACGTTCAAGGATCGTCGGCAGCATGCAGTGATGGATGAGGACTGGAATGTGACGACGATTACGAAGCATAACAAGGATCGTGGCTGGGCGCAGCTGGGGACGAGCGGGAGCGGGAATCATTTTGTGGAGTTTGGGGTGTTTACTGTTCCTGAAGGTGGAGATGCATTGTCTGAGGCACCTGCGGTGCTGGGGGAGACTGGACAGGCGGTGGCGCCTGTCCCACTACGGGGAACGCCTGCGGCGTTGGGGCTGGCGCCGGGGGTGTATGTGGCTTTGTTGAGCCATAGCGGGAGCCGAGGCTCGGGGGCGGCGGTGTGTGATCGGTATAGCAACATCGCGATGGATCTGCATGCGGACTTGCCGAAGGAGCATAAGCATTTGGCGTGGTTGTCCATGGATTCGGCAGAGGGGCAGGAGTATTGGGCGGCGATGGAGTTGATGGGGCGTTATGCAGCGGCGAATCATGAGTTGATCCATAAGCACATCGCGGAGCATCTCGGACTGGAGGTGTTATTGGATGTGGAGAATCACCATAACTTTGCGTGGAAGGAGCGGCATGTCATCGAGGGCGTGGAGCGCGAGGTGATCGTGCATCGGAAGGGGGCGACGCCGGCGGGTGAGGGTGTGCTGGGGATTATCCCGGGATCGATGGCGACGCCGGGATTCTTGGTGCGCGGGAAGGGGAATGCGGCATCGCTGCAATCGGCCTCGCATGGGGCGGGTCGCGTGATGAGCCGGAGGAAGGCGACGGAGAGCTTCGAGTGGAGCAAGGTGAATCGCCTCTTGAAGGATCGCGGGGTGCATCTGATCTCGGCGGGTATCGATGAGGTGCCGGGCGTGTATAAGGACATCCATCAGGTGATGGAGGCGCAGAAGGACTTGGTGGAGGTGCTGGGGCAGTTCGATCCGAAGCTAGTGAAGATGGCGCAGGCGGGGGAGAGGGCGGAAGACTAAGGGAAGGGGCGAGGGGAGAAGTGAGAAGGACGAGCGGGCGTTGGATGCTATGGTGATATGATTGAATCGTAGGCGCTCTCAACCCTCACCCCGGCCCTCTCCCTATTGAAGGGAGAGGGAGAACATTTGTTTCCGTGAACGTAATTTGGCGTCGTTCACTGAAGTATGGTTTTGGGAGAAAGGTGAAATACGGGCTTGCGGGGAGGGGCAGAGTTTGGAAAGACTTTGGGCCTTGGTTGGAAGGGTGGCTGAGTGGTTTAAGGCACCTGATTCGAAATCAGGCGTAGGTTAAACCCTACCGTGGGTTCGACTCCCACCCCTTCCGCCATATTTTATTCGACCGTTTCACTCACCTTGTTTGGAGAATGGAGGGTAGCGTTACCGTCGTTATTAGCTGCTGTTGTTATTTGGAAGTTCAGTTACTTCGGCGGCGGCGCGGTGAGGACACCTCGCCCTACCATCTTTAGTGATGGTCGATTGCTGGCAAATGGATGTTCCCTTACTGTCGGCTGGAATCCGGCAGCACATTGACTCACCCGTTTGTGTCACTTGCAAGTTGCGGGGTTGTCAGCCAGATTAGCCAAAGGAGTTTGAAACGCAGCGGCGTTACCGGAGGTTTAAGAAATCATGACGGTGTTACCCATAGTGGAACGGGAGTTAAGGGTAGGGGCGAGGAATCCGCTCTTTTACCGGAGCCGTTTCATGACGCCGATGGTCGGAGCGATCATTTTTCTCTTTATCGCGTACAGTCTCTACAAAGGTGCTCCTGCGCAGATGATGGGAAAGACGCTCTTGTATATCTGCTTCGGGCTGATTTTCGCAGGGTGTCTCTTCGCCGGGATTTCGCTTACGGCGGATTCCATCAGCCGGGAGAAGCGGGAAGGGACATTGGGTTTTCTCTTTCTGACGGATCTGAAGGGATATGACATCGTACTGGGTAAGCTGGTATCGTCTTCCATCAGCGGGGTGTATGCGGCGTTCGGGATATTGCCGATCGTGAGTGTGATTTTTCTGATGGGTGGGGTGGAGTTTTGGACGGTGGCGAAGCTGGTGGTGAGTTGCGTGAATGCGCTGTTTCTGTCGTTGAGCGCGGGTTTGCTAGCATCGGTGCTTTGCGTGAATGAGCGAAAGTCGCAGGGTTTGGCTTCCGTGCTGATGGTGATCATGCTTTTGGGTGGGCCGCTTTTGGGGTTGCTCTGGTTTTGGGCAACGGGAGCGCTGGAGACGGCGGGCCAGACGAATTGGGGACCGTTTATATTGCTCAACCCCTTGGCGACATTCGCCACGTCTGTGGGTTCATTTTCAGGAGGGCTGCCGGCATTTATTATCTCCAATGCGGCAGTGCATGGGGTAGGTTGGGTGTTTCTCGGTGTGGCTTGCTGGTTGGCACCAAAGACCTGGCAAGAGAAGGGAACGACTAAGCGAGAATCCAAACTGAAGGCCGTTTGGCGGGACATCGTATATGGTAAGGGAGCGAAGATGGAGGGAGATCGTGCAGCAAAGCTGGATATCAATGCGATCCACTGGCTGACGACCCGGGATCGCTGGGCAGGATGGTGGGTATGGGGATTGTGGGGGCTCATTGTGCTGGGGTTTGTGTCGGTGGTTGCTTTGGTAGGGAGAGATGCATTGGATCCATCAATGGCAATAGTTTTTACCCTAGTGCTGAATGCGGCGATGAAGCTGTCCATGGCCGGAGAGGCTTGCCGATGGATCGCACGTGACCGGCAGAACGGGGTGCTCGAATTGGTGCTGACGACATCCATGAGTGTGGACGATATCTTGGAGGGGCAATGGGTGTCGTTGCGTAAACTATACCTGAAACCGTTCATCGCGACGGTAATGGTTGAATTTATATTCGCAGTGATCTGCCTGAGCACCGAAAGGCTGGATTTGGATGAGTTTTTTGGTGCGGTCTACATGATGGGCGTATTCGTAGCGATGATGTTTGCGGATTACCGGGCGATCGGCTGGGCGGGCATGTGGAAAGGGCTCTCGACGATGCCGGTGGAGAAGTCGCGACAGCAGACAGTTAGTGCAGTGCTCGCGTTACCCTGGCTCTTTTTCTATCTCGCCCTGATTCCGACGGCGTGCGTGCTGGGCGGCTTTGCCTTTTTCCTGCTTTGGCCGGCTGCGATGCTGGGCACTGCGGGGTGGTGGATACAGCATTCCAAAAGGAGGTTGTATGAGGAGTTTAGGACGCGGGCCATGGAACGGTACAGCCCGGTGAAGAAGACACCCTTCTTCCAGATGATCGGAGACACGTTGGATGCCATCGTAACGCCGGGAGGGAAGACAAAGTCATGACCTTGCTGCCGATAGTCGAGAGAGAACTGCGGGTGGCGGCCAGAAACCCGGTAACCTACCGGTCCCGGTTGATGTTGCCCCTGATCGGGGGAATCATGTTCCTGATGTTCGTGCTGATGAGTCGCGGGGCTCCCGCAGTGCAGATGATGGGCCAGCAACTGTTTTACCTTTGCTTTGGAGCTTTATTTGGAGCCTGTCTGCTGGCGGGAAGCCAATTGACGGCGGACACCCTCAGCAGCGAGAAAAGGGAGGGTACGTTAGGTTTTCTCTTCCTCACGGATCTGAAGGGATACGATATCGTCTTGGGCAAGATGGTATCCTCCTCCTTCGGGGCCGTTTATGCTGCATTCTCGATACTGCCCCTGATCTCGGTCATATTTCTTTTCGGCGGAGTATCGGGTGGAGCGATGTTGCGGCTGGTGTTCTCTTCTTTAAACGTGTTGTTTCTTTCACTGGCCGTAGGGATCACCTGCTCTTGCTTGTCGAGGGAGGCGGACAAAGCCAGAGGATCTGCGATGTTGACGATATTGGCGTTGATCGCATCTGGACCGGCCATCGGATTGCTCAACAGTTACATGCAGGATTTTCCCCGTGCCCATGCGAACATCGCACATTGGGCCCCATTCTTGATTAGCAGTCCGGTGATGACGTTCGCCGCTTCACTGGATTATCTTTACGGACGGTCGCAGGCATTGTTTTGGGTCTCAAATGGAATCGTTCATGCGTTTGGGTGGGCTTTTATGCTTTCCAGTTGCTGGCTGGCTCCAAGGACGTGGCAGGATAAGGCGGCATCAAAACGAGAGGCAAGCTGGCGGGAGTGGACGCGCAAGTTTCTCTATGGAACGGGTGAAGCGATGGCGCTATACCGGGCACGGTTGCTGGATATCAATGCCGTGCATTGGCTGACTAGCCGGGAGAGATTCAGGGGGTTGCAATTATGGATCGCGCTGGCCGCGATCACCGGGGCCTGGTTTCTGTTCTACATGGTTTTAGGCGGGGCAGACTGGTGGAATATGGGGATGGCATTTTTCTTTGTGATCGCAACCAACACGATCGCGAAATTCATGATGGCAGTTGAGTCAACCAAGCGGTTTGCGGCTGATCGGGAAAGCGGAGCACTGGAGCTGCTGTTGTGCACGGAAATATCCGTGGAGGATATCATCCGCGGACAACTGCTTTCCGTGCGCAGACGGTTCACTCTGCCTTTCATAGTGATATTCGGGCTGGGCATGCTGTTGTTTGTGATGGTTGGGATACAGCGTCCGGGCAGCATGCAGTGGGAAACGGTCGTGCTGATCGCCGTCGGTTATGTCGTGTTTTGGGCTGACTACTATGTGATGCCATGGTGGGCGATGTGGATGGCGATGGATTCAAAAATACCGAAGAACGCCGGGGTGCAAGCGGCGCTGTTCATAATGTACGGGCCATGGATCGCGACGCACTTCTGGAGAGGAATCGTTTCGGCGATCACTTATTATCTTTTCATGGTCCGGGTTGTTCCTGATTTGTTCATTGTGTTCTCCTGGTTGCTCATCAGCCTTGGCTTCGACATTTATGCTTACAAAACGGCCAGGAAGCGTCTGCACGCAGAGTTCCGAGCAATCGCGATGTCACGGTATGTCGCGCCGGAGAAACTGACGTTCTTGGGCTGGCTCGGTAAAGTGTTGGGCAAGGGGGCGGCGAGGATGAAATCTAAACGAGGCCGTGCTTAGAAATTAACTGAACGTTTCTGGCGCTTTTCAAAACGCAGGGTCTGGGTGTAGCCGACGGAACGAGCGAGGGAGATGGCGGCTTCGAAATCAGCACCGACTTCCTCGGGCTTGTGCGCGTCGGCACCGAAGGTGATAGGGACACCTTCAGCGATGGCGAGTTCGAGGAAAGAACGGCTGGGGTAGATCTCGCGGCAGTCTTTGCGGAGACCGGCGGTGTTCAGTTCAAAGGCGGTGCCGGTTTTCTTGGCGGCGGCAAGAAAGCGTTTAAAGAGCGGGGTGCAGTCTTGTTGTGGACGATGGCCGAACTTCTTCGGCAGATCGGGATGGCCGATGATCTCGAAGAGGCTGGATTCGGCGGCCATGGTCAGGCGGTCGAAGTAAACGCTCCAGACTTCAAAGGGATCGCGATTCTTCCACTGAGAAAGCTTGTAGGGGTTGTCCACGTCCCAACTGTCCGAGACGTAGTGGACCGAGCCGATGAGGTAGTCCCACGGATGACGGGCGGTGAGGTCGCGGATCCAGTCTTCGTGGCCGGGCAGGTAGTCTACCTCGAGGGAGAGGCGAATGGTGAGTTGCGGGTAGTCGCGCTGGGCCTTGCGGACTTTTTCCACATACTCATCCAACTGATCGATGCGCATGCGCCAGTCATCGAAGTCATCGCGTGCCATGGGCGAGTGATCGGAGAAGCCGATCTCATCCAGCCCGACGGCCAGGGCACGGGCGGCGTAGTCAACGGGTTCGCCAACGGCATGGCGGCACAACGGCGTGTGCATGTGGTAATCGGCCGGTTTCGACATTCGGGTGATAGGAAACAGGAAAGAGATGGGAATGTCCAGATGGGGGAAGATGGGAAACATCGAACATCGAGAGAAGGGGGAAAGTGCGAGGACGACGACGAGGACGAGAACGATTACGAGGGGGCGTCATTCCAAACGGGGTGGCTTGCCGGGAATGGATTCTCTGATACTATTCTCTCATGCCCCAAAAGACCGTTGCCTGTCCGGACTGCGACTCATCCTTGAGCCGCCGTGATTTCATCAAGACTTCTGCATTAGGTGTGGCTGCTTTGGCGGCCGCACCGGAGTTGCTGGCGAAGGATAAGGCGTTGCCGAAGTCGGAGGCGTTGGTGGTGGATCTTTATGGGACGTTAAGCGAGGAGCAAAAGAAGACGGTGTGCTTTCCGTTCGGGCATGAGCTGCAATCCAAGGTGGATAACAACTGGCATATCACGAAGCCGACGCTAACGGATTTCTACACGAAGGACCAGCAGGAGATGGTGAAACAAATATTCTTGGGGCTGCACAGTGAGGAGTATGCGCAGACTGTGATCGGGCAAGTGGCGCATGACAGTGGTGCGGCAGGTTTTGGCGCGAGTTCACTCGCCATCTTCGGCGAACCGGGCAAAGGTAAATTCCAGTTCGTACTGACGGGTCGGCATTGCACGCGGCGGTGTGATAATGATTCGGTTCCGGGTGTCGCGTTCGGTGGGCCGATCTTTTACGGACATGCGGCGAAGAGTTTCAATGAAGACCCGAACCACGAAGGGAACGTGTATTGGTATCAGGCGAAGCGGGCGAATGAGGTGTTCAAGGCTCTAGATGGAAAACAGCGCGAAGTGGCGTTGCTCGGTGAAAGTCGGGCTGAAAGAGGGACTAGGACTGTAGCACTCACGGGCAAGAAGTCAGGGTTGCCAGGCATCCGCGTGGGGGACATGAGCAAGGATCAACGGGAGCTGGTGCAGAAGGTGATGTCTGACTTGCTGATGCCGTTCCGTAAATCTGACAGCGAAGAGGCGATGAAGTATATGAAGAAGCAGGGGGTGGAGAACCTGCATATGGCTTTCTACAAGGATGAGGATGTGGGCAAAGATGGGTTATGGGATGTGTGGCAGATCGAGGGGCCGTCCATGGTATGGTATTTCCGCGGTGATCCACATGTGCATACGTGGGTGCATGTGAAGGAGACTGTGTAGGAATGGCCGCAAAGAAGCGCATAAGACGCAAAGAAAACTTATGCTGAAAACGGATGGCATCAAGGCAAAGTCGGGCAAGGAGTTGAAAGCTCGTCTGGCTTTGCTGGTTTTGGTCGGGGTATTTGGCCTGACATGCGCGCACTTTGCGCTAAAAGAGAGTCCTCCTGAAGTTCCCAAAGAGTGGACAAGACTTCGTCCAGGGATGACTCGTGCTGAGGTGTTGGCCGTGACTTCTGCCCCAGTCTTCCATGTTTATCTCGGATATGAGCTAACGCGAAAGGACTTTGATCAAGGTTATGTTCAACTTGGTGTAACCTATGATGAGGCTGGGTTTTCAAGGCATGCTCAAGTGACTTTCATGACCCATAAGTCTGCGGTTTATCAAGGGCCAGATTCTTTGTTTTGATCGTGCTGCTTTTGAATTCAGTGTTTGAACTCCTTCAGTCGCTTCCCTAAATTTCCCTCATCAGCCAATCGAGTTTGAATAATCTGCTGGGGAATGGCTCCAAGTAGATGAGCCTGTTTTAAATCTATGAAGCGAATCGGATTTGGATTAGCAGCCGGTGCCTTGTTGCTGGCGGGTGTGCCCGAAGCCAGTGCGAAGGTGGATTTCGTCAAGGACATCCAGCCCATCTTGGTGAAGACGTGCGTGGAGTGTCACAGCGCGGAGAAAACCAAGGGTGACCTGCGCCTGGATAACAAGGAAGGTGCGCTGCACTCGGTGAAGGTGGGCAAGAGTGCAGATAGCGAATTGTATAAGCGTGTTATTTTGCCGAAGGATCATGATGACATCATGCCGCCTAAGGGCGAGCCGCTCAGCAAGGCGCAGACAGATTTGTTGAAGGCGTGGATCGATGAAGGAGCTGCGTGGCCGGATGGGTTGACGCTCAAAGGTGGCGGCGATGCTTCCGCCAAGGCAGAGGATGTGCTGCCGGATATCAAGCCGAACGCGAATGAATTGAAAGCTTACGCGAAACTGGAGGAGCAAGGCTTGGCGGTGCGGCAAATCGCGATGAACAGCCAATGGCGTTCCGCGAGTTGGCATTTGAGCAAGGACAAGGTGAATGACCAGACGCTGGCGCAGCTCAAGGATGCGACGGTGATCTTGGATCTGAACTTGGCGGGCACGAAAGTAACGGATGCGGGGTTGGCGAATCTCAAAGGGTTGAACGGATTGCGCAAGCTGCATCTGGAGAACACGGCGATCACTGATAAGGGATTGGAGAGTCTTAAAGGGATGAGCAATCTGCGTTATCTGAATCTCTACAACACGGCCATTACGGATAAGGGATTGGAACAGTTGAAGGGCCTAAAGAACCTGAAGAACGTGTATGTGTTCCAGACCAAGGTGACGGATGCAGGTGTGAAGTCGCTGAAGGCGGCTTTGCCGGGTGTGGATATCAATACGGGCGCAGAACTGCAGGTCTTGGCCAAGGTGGCTGAGGAGCAAAAGGCCAAGGCTGAGGCGGAAAAGAAAGAGGCCGATAAGAAGGCTGCCGAGAAAAAAGCCGCTGATGAGGCAAAGAAGAAGGCGGATGATGCCAAGAAAGCTGCCGAGAAGGACAAGAAGAAGGAATAGAGCTATTTGGACTTCCCTGAAAACGCCTCGGAGCATAGCTTCGAGGCGTTTTCGTTTTAACAACTGGATGAAAGGCATGAATCCAGCTTCTTTTGGCGACGCGTATGAGGGTGTCTAACTTTGGACAGGTATGTGTTCTGGCGATAGGACTGCTTGGGGCAGCTTTGGCTCCGGTGTCCTCGCAGGCGGCTCTGGTGGACGTGGAACTGGCAGAGTTGCCGGTGACGGATGCGCTGAATCTGGTGGCTCGCCAAGCGGGATTGTCAGTGCAGATCGATGAGACTCTGGAGACGGCCAAGGTGCGTCCGGACAAATTGCCATGGGGTCCGCCTACCCTGAAAATTCAACTCAAGCAGGTAGCGGCAGATCAGGTGTTGGAGAGCATGGCAGGGGCGTATGGTTTGGTGGTGGATAAGAGCCGGGGAGCGGAGTTGGCCAAACTGCGTTTTGCCAGGGCGGATGAACTGGTGTTCAAACGGGCCCCGAAAACATTACCTGATCCGCTCAAGGATTTGCGGAAGATTCCGTTGCTGCTCTTCGATGAAATTCCCGTGATGCAAGTGGTGCAGACGCTGGCTTTACAAAGCCGGTTGAATCTTGTTCCGAGTCATGAACTGATGACAGGGACGAATGCTCAAGGGGCGGCGTGGCAGGAAGCGTTACTTACATTGAAGATCCGGAATGTTAGTCCGCAGCAAGCCCTCGAAGCGGTATTGGATGCGAGCGGATTGGTGGTGGATTGGAGCGGGTTGGGACAGGTGGGGGTGATCTATCCGGCCAGCCGTTTTGCGCAATCGGGTAACAAGACGATCGCCCAGCCACCGGTGCAGGGTGAGAAGACTGATTTCACGCTGGCAGATCTGGCGTTGGAGGATTTCGTGCAGTTGATCGGGACGCAATTGGGGGTGAACTTGGTTATCTCCACATCAGTGCGACAGGCGACAGGAGCGGACAAACAGCCTTTGTTGCAAAGCAGCATCTCCATCTCGCAGAAAGGGATCACGCCGCTGGCGGCGTTGCAGGAGGTGTTGAAGAGCAAGGGGCTGGAGTTTCGATGGAGTCAGAGGGCGGAGGTGGGGATTGTGGATGTGGTAAAAAAATAAGTTTCAAGTTTTCAGTGTTCAGTTTTCAGAGGGCCAAAAGGTTTCTAGTTTCTGGTTTTGAGTTTCGGGTCCTAAGCGGACATGTTTCGATCAGTTTCAAAAGAAAACCCGGCTGAGATCAGCCGGGTTTTTGTCTGTGTGAATCTGTGTTGATCCGTGGCTAAAACTCTTAGCCTTGCAGGAGTTTCTTGCAGGCTTTGCGGAGTTTTTCCAACTGCGCGGTGGACTTGGCTTCGATGTAGCAGCGGATGAGGGGTTCCGTGCCGCTGGCGCGGAAGGCGACCCATTCGCGGTTCGGCAGGAGGAACTTGTAGCCATCCGTGGTGATGAACTTCTCGACCTTCAGGTTGCCGACCTTTTCCAAGCCACCGGCGAGCATCTTTAGGAGGGCTTCCTTCTTGTCCGGCGGGATGGCGACGTTGATGCGGTCCGTATGAAATTCGCCGGTTTGTTTCTCCAGCGATTTCATGATCTGACCGAGTGACTTCTTCTCGTAGGCGACGAGTTCCGCCATGAGCAAGCAGGCGAGGATGCCGTCCTTCTCCGGCACGTGACCTTTCACGCTGAGGCCGCCAGATTCTTCACCGCCGACGATGATCGGTTCGCTCTCCATGAGGGCGCCGATGTATTTAAAACCGACGGGTGTCTCGTGAACTTTCACGCCGAGGACTTCGGCAATCCCATCAACTTGGTGGCTCGTCGGCACAGTGCGCACAACCGCGCCGGTCCAGCCACGATTCTTCTTCAAATGATAGAGGGCGAGGGCGAGGACTTGGTTCGGGGTGATCCAAGTGCCGTCCTTATCCACGATGCCGAAGCGGTCGGCATCGCCGTCCAAGCCGAGGCCGATGCTGGCTTTGCCGCTGCGGATGAAATCGCTGACAGCGTGCATGCCTTCGGCATTCGGTTCCGGATGATGCCCGCCGAAGAGCGGGTTCAGTTCATCATGGAAACGGGTGACTTTGACACCGGCTTCTTCAAGCAAGGTATCGAGGTAACCGCGACCTGTGCCATACATCAACTCCACGGCGATCTTCATCTTCGCCTTCTCGATGGCCTTGAAATCGATGAGCTTCTTGATCTGTTTGAAGTAGGCGGGCAGGGGATTGATGGTCTTGCACTTGAAGGTGCCGACGACGGCTGCCTTGAAGGTCCAGTTTTCAGCCTGCAACTTCGCGATGATGGCCTCGACCTGCTTGGTGACTTCCGGCGGAGCGGCAGCACCATTGCTCGGGGAGAATTTCAGGCCCTGATACTCAGCCGGGTTATGGCTAGCGGTCATGTTGATGCCGCCGATGGCTTTCAGGTTGCGAATTGTATGTGCGATGACGGGTGTTGGTGCATCGCGATCGCACATGACGGGCGAGAGGCCATTGGCGTCGAGGACTTCCGCAGCGGCGAGGGTGAACTCGTGGCCGAGGAAACGGGTGTCGTGACCGAGGATGACGATGGGCTTGCGGCCGTAGATGGCAGACTTGGGATT
This sequence comes from Verrucomicrobiia bacterium, assembly GCA_036405135.1. Lineage (NCBI taxonomy): Bacteria > Pseudomonadati > Verrucomicrobiota > Verrucomicrobiia > Verrucomicrobiia bacterium. Next base: position 38,801 of record DASWYF010000051.1, read on the forward strand.
GGCGAGTTCGCCTTTCCAATATTCCGCGATAGCCTGAGTGGCGAGGCGGACTGCATCAAAGGTGAAATCGCGTGCGATCAGACCGCGCCAGCCGGAGGTGCCGAATTTGATGGTAGGCATGAAATTAGAAGGTAGTTGGTATCAACAGGTTGTGGGCCAATGGTTACTCCAAGAAACGGAAGATTCAAGTCTGCGGTGGTGAAATTGAGAGGTTTTGGTTGTGGGAAAGCAGTTGGTCAGAGTGATGCAACCCTTTCAGGGTTGTGCGTGCTTTAGCGACTTACCCAGCGTAGCCATGCTCCTGCGTCGCATGGCAACGCTGGGCTGATAGATGGAACACCTTCGGTGTTCTGGGAAGGAGGATAGGTTACTTCGCGAATTCAACCACGCGAGTTTCGCGGACGACGGTCACTCGAATCTGGCCGGGGTATTGGAGTTCTTCCTCGATCTTGCGCGTGACGGATTTGGCGAGGGCGTAGGCTTCTTCGTCGGTGACTTTCTCGGGCTGGACGAGGACGCGGAGTTCGCGACCGGCTTGTACGGCGTAGCACTTCTCCACGCCGGGGAAGGAAGCACCGATGCGTTCCAAGTCTTCGAGACGCTTGATGTAAGTGGTCATCGTCTCGGAACGGGCTCCGGGACGGGAGGCGCTGATGGCATCGGCAGCGCTGACGAGGACACCCAAGGGGTTCGTATGCGGGACTTCGCCGTGGTGGGAAGCGACACCGTTCACGATATTCTCTGCTTCGCCATGGCGCTTGATGAAGTCAGCACCGATGATGGCGTGGGAGCCTTCCACTTCGTGGTCGATGGCCTTGCCGATGTCGTGCAAAAGACCGGCACGTTTGGCGTCTTGAATGTCAATTCCCATCTCGGAAGCCATAAGGCTCATGAGGTGGGCGACCTCGATGGAGTGATCCAAGACATTCTGGGAAAAGCTGTGACGGAAACGGAGGCGGCCAAGGAGTTTTACGATCTCCGGATGCAACTGCGGCAGGCCGACTTTGAAGACGGCTTCTTCACCGTTTTTCACGATGGTTTCGTCCATCTCCTCATTCACCTTTTGGACGACTTCTTCAATGCGCGTTGGGTGGATACGGCCATCCAAGATGAGGCGTTGCATGGCCTCACGAGCGATCTCGCGGCGGACGGGATCGAAGCCGGAAAGGACGACGGCGTTTGGTGTATCGTCGATCAAAACGGTGACACCAGTGGCTGCTTCGAAGGCGCGGATGTTACGGCCTTCACGACCGATGATGCGGCCTTTGATCTCGTCTCCGGGTAGGGCGATGGTAGCCGTAGTGGTCTCGAAAGTATGGTCGCCAGCGTAACGCTGGATGGCAACGCTGAGGATGTAACGGGCCTTGTCCTCGGCTTGGGCCTTGGCGTTATCTAGTATATGACGGGTGAGGCTGTTGGCGTCCTTGAGAGCGTCCGTCTCTACTTGCTTGAGTAACTGAGCGCGGGCATCCAGTTCGGTGATGCCGGCGATGCTTTGCAGCTTTTCCTTCTCCAACTCGACTAGGCGATGGAGTTCCACGCGTTGGGTTTCGAGGTCTTCGAGCTGCTTTTGGAGCTGGGCATCGGTCTGCTTCAGGGTTTTCTCCTGAGTAACAATCTTCTCCAGTTGGTTGTTCAGAAGGCGTTCGCGCTCGGCCTGACGATTCTCCAGATCAGCGAGTTCTTGGCGGCGTTGGGAGAAGGATTTGTCGGTTTGTTCGCGGATCTTGAGGGCTTCTTCGTTGGCAGAGAGCTTGGCTTCGCGAAGGAGGGTTTCGGCTTCCTTTTTGGCGTTAGCAAGGGTGATGTCCTGCTGTTCCTTCAATGCCTGCTGCTGGGCTTTTTCCCTTTTGCGTTGCAGGAAATAGAAAACTCCGGCTCCCGCGCCAAACAGCGCGAGTCCCTCCAAAAATACGATGATGTTGCCCAACAAAAACATTTCAGCACCTACGTGGCTAAGCGACTTTTAGCCAGCGTGTCGGTGTCAGGATAGCACTTAATCCGACATCGTGCGGCTCTACGGGGAGCGCGTCGCTCTCCTGCCAGTCGAAGGCCAGTCCTAACGTCACCCCTGTCGTCCCTGGCAGCAACCGGTCATAGAAGCCCTTGCCTCTCCCCAGCCGCCGTCCGCTTGAGTCAAAAGCTATGCCAGGTACTAAGGTCAAGTCCAGTTGGTTTAATGGAAAAGCGGAACAATTTAAGGAAGGCTCACGGATACCGAAGCGACCAGGCATCAGATCTTCAGTGAGATTTTTGATGAGAGCGGCTTCGTAAATACCAGTGCTGGAATTATATCGGGGCAAGGCAAGCGTCTTGCCTTCCTTCAAAGCGTAATCCAGCAACGGCGCGATGTCTGGCTCATCGGCCAAGGGATAAAACATGAGGATACTGCGCGCCTGCTGCCAGTAAGGAGAGCCGACAAGGTGTTTCCGGAGGTCTTCCGAGGCGGCGGCAATCTGTTCTGGCAGGATGGAGCGGATCAGCACTTTGTATTGCTGGCGCAGTGAGATTTTTTGCTCGGCGATGGAGGGGATCATGAGGATTTCCTCCGCGTGGCGTCCAGTTCAGCACGCCAGCGTTCGACGCGTTCTTTGATCTTCTTTTCCACGCCTTGCTCCGTGGGCTTATAGTAGTGGCGGGTTTCACCAAGGTAGTCTTGGGCCACAAAATTCTCCGGGTGATCGTGGGCGTATTTGTAGCCGACGCCGTGGCCGAGTTGTTTGGCGCCCTTGTAATGGCCATCCCGTAGGTGTTCTGGAACGGGCAAAGTGCGGCCATTGCGAACATCTTCCAAAGCCGCATCAATGGAAGTCACGACAGTATTACTCTTATTCGCGGTAGCTATATAGAGAGCAGCTTCGGCAATAGGTATCCTAGCCTCGGGCCAACCGATGAACTCGGCGGCGTGGTGGGCGGAAACGGCCAGAACAAGAGCCATGGGATCAGCCAAACCGACGTCTTCGGCAGCGTGGATGACGATGCGACGGGCGATGAAGCGAGGGTCTTCCCCGGCATGGATCATCTTGGCCAGCCAGTAAAGAGTGGCATCGGGATCGCTCCCACGCATGGATTTGATGAAGGCTGAGATGGTGTCGTAATGGGCGTCACCATCGCCATCATAGACGATGGCCTTCTTCTGGATGCTTTGCTCCGCGACGGCGAGGGTGACATGGATGAAGCCATCGCTGCCCGGTTCGGTGGTCAGGACAGCGATCTCGAGGGAGTTCAGGGCCTTGCGGGCATCACCATCGGAGGTCTTGGCAAGGTGTTTTAGGGCGTCTTCGTCGGCGCGGATCTTGAGATGGCCAAGGCCACGATCAGTATCCTTTAAAGCACGCTGGTAAAGTCCTAAGATATCCTCGTCCGTCAGGGAGCGTAATTCGAAGATTTGGGATCTGGAAACGAGGGGTGAATTGACAAAAAAAAAGGGGTTGTGAGTGGTGGCTCCAATGAGGCGGATCACCCCGCTCTCGACATCAGGCAAAAGGACGTCTTGCTGGGACTTGTTGAAGCGATGGATCTCGTCGATGAACAGGATGGTCGATTGACCGGTATTATGGAGACGGTTAGTAGCTCCGGAAAGGACCCGGCGCATGTCCGCGACGTTGGATTCCACACCGCTCAAGCGTTCGAAACGGTTCTTGGTATGGAGAGCTATAAGTTGGGCCAAAGAGGTCTTTCCGGTGCCCGGTGGGCCGTAAAAAATCAGGGACTGAATCCGGTCCGCTTTGATGGCCCGGCGGAGGAGCATTCCGGGGGCAAGGATGTGCCGTTGACCGATGTATTCATCCAAGGTCCGAGGGCGCATCCGGGCGGCCAAAGGGGCCGAACGGTGAGGGTTAGAAGCAGGGCCGGAAAGGGGTGCCGAGCCTTCCTTGGCATCCGTATTTTGCACTGCCGAAAACAGATCAGATTGCGCCACGAGGAGAGTCTAATGCATGTGATCCAGATGCCAATAACGAATGCTCTTGGGAGGGTGAAAATGTGATGGTGAGAGGGTTGAAGCTAGAGGATGATTTAAATGGGTAGCTTCGATAGTGTCCTGATATTGGGCGGTGGTGTGATGGTTTTCTTAGGGTGTGTTTGGGTGAGGAAAGCTAGTAACGGACTGGAGCTTTTGAAGCGACTTTTTGGGAGAACGAAAGGAGGGGAAATTGATTCAGATTTCAGAACTTAACGGAGCAGGTTGAGTTGGAATTCACATTGCCTGAGGAAGTGCGATTTTGCTCCTGGTATAGGTGGAGTTCTGAGGATGAAGAATGGTGTTTTCACGTAGTAACGTTAAATGTGTAATTTTTAACTAAGTTAAAAATATTTGTTTTAGTAGATGCAGATTTCAAGGGATAAAGTTACGGCTTATTATCGGATCTTGATGGTGCCAGAATAGAGGGCGTGAGGGGGGTGTTATGGAAGATCAAATGAGGGGGATTCGGCTGAACATGGGAAGGCGTGCTTGAAGATGAAACTAGGTGCGGAGGGCTACCTATTCAGGCGTGGGGTAACGGTCGGAAATCGGGCTCGCATGAGGTGTGCTGTTTGATCAATCGGAAGAGGGGGTGGTATCGGGAAAATGGTGCAACTACGGGTGAAAGAAATACTCGGTTTGGTGCGGCAAATAACCCTGCTGTTTCGATCATAAAAAAGAGAGCATTTAAGGAAAGGAGTCGTCCGGGTTCAGGAAACTAAAAAGTCCGATCTTTTCGGAAGATTTACTTGTTACATTTTTGCGTCGGGCTTGGATGGTCGCAAAATTCGTTCACGGGAAGGAATCATAATCCATCGGATTTGCGGGCGTTTGCCTGATAACATGTCGCTCTCGGATAATTTTTAGTCTCACTGAAAATAGCAAAAAATGTTCATCAAATATCCTAGTCTCAGGTCTTGCAGAAGTGATAAATCATTGTCTCACCGACGCAAGTTGGTGTTAAGACCCCAGTGGCAAAACAAGAGAACATAGCTTCTTATCAGCTCGAAAGCCTCGAGCAGCGCGTGCTGCTTTCTGGTGACGGGTTGCTGCCTGCTGCGGCCTTGGCTCCTCAAATCGATGATTCTCTGTTCACTGGTATCCAGGAGAACTTCGATGGTTCCTTGGAAACTTCTTCCATAACTTCCGGCTCTGATCTGTTTGCTGGAATGGAATCCCAAAACGAAGTGGTGTTGGGTAAAGTGGAAGAACTGGTGGCTGATGATTCTGCTGAGGCGGTTTCTGAGGTGCAAACAGTCCAAGAAACTGAAAGCGTAGAAGTCGCTGCTCCTACTCCTGCTGTTGAGGCGGTAATATCGGCAGTGGGAACGAATGAAGGAGAAAATTTCGCTGATCAGCTAGTTGAAACGCTGGTAAGTGCTCAGGGACCGCCTTCGCAACGCTTTGGTTTGCAATCAGTTAGCGAAAATACCTCCCAAATGCAACAGGATGATGAATCTGATGCAGGGGAGGTTTTTGCGTCCACGGAATCGACGCAAAATGCTGATGGCCAGGAGGTTATTGCGGTTTCTGAAGGTGAAACGTTGGGTGGAAACTGGGTTGGTAACTATGCGGTTGAGAATAACGGAACGGTTAGCCCGGGTCACTCTCCTGGCTTCTTGGATGTTGCTGCTTTCAATCAAGGTGCTGGCGGGACTTTGCAGATCGAGATTGGTGGAAAGATGCCGGGCACTGGTTATGACCAGGTGCGTGTTTCGGGATTGGCTCAGTTGGACGGTAAGTTGGACATTGACCTTATCAACGGCTTCACTCCGCAGGTTGGCGACACCTTCGATATCATGACCTACGGCTCGGTCAGTGGTGAGTTCGCGGCGGGTACAGGGTTGTTTGGTTTCGGTGATGGGAATCTCTACTTCGAGGTCGTTCAGGCGAATGGCAAAATACAGTTAGTGGTAAAGGAGGTTTCTGGTGCCTTGGCGGCTATTACTCCGGCGAGTGGAACTGCGGCGGATGCAGTAGGTCAAATCCTCAATCACGAATACTTTGATGTGGCGACCATCGAGTTCGATGGAACGCTCCAGATTTCCCAGTTCGTTTTTGTGAGTGGTAGCTTCGCTTTGAGTGTCGGTACGAAGACGGTCACGATGGAGGATGGTGCCACGAAGAATACATTCGCCTTCATGGGTGGCGCGGCTGATGTGTATGTATTCGTTGGTATCGGTGGGCCTTACTGGGTGGACAGTGACAATGACGGGGACATTGATGCCAATGACACTCCGGAGGCTGATGGTGCGGTAGGTATCGCCTTGGAAAATGTGGACGTCGGTTTTGCGATGTTCAAGCCAGTGTCTTTGATCGACTTCGCGGACTACCTCGCTTTGAAGGTGACGGCGGATAGTGCACAGATCGTGGGGATGGATGGCATCTTGGATCTGGAGCTGCATGACATTGAAGTGGGTGTTAACTTAGTTGATGACCCGTTTGACACTCCTTTAACCCCGGCTGATGGCGTCGACTTCAGTGCAATGGCTGGTGGTGGATTAAATGTTCCGACGGGTGGTGACCCAGTTACATTGGATTTCAGCGCGCCGATCCTGCAGGTGTTCGTGGGTGACGCCTTGTTGCAAGTGGGCAGCTTTATCTTCGTGCGTGGCAGTTTTGCCTTCACGAAGGGTGAGACTTACGACGTGACGTTGGATGACGGGGACACGACGGAAGTGGAGACGATGACGATCGGCGCATCGAACGTGCACGTGTTTGCGGGTATCGGCGGACCGTATTGGGTGGACAGTGATAATGATGGGGACATCGACGCCAATGATACTCCTGAGTCGGATGGAGCCTATGGCATCATCTTGGAAGATGTGGATGTGGGCATGGTGTTCATGCAGGAGACCAAGCTGCTGCTGCCCGCCAGCTACTTTGCGTTGAAGGTG
>DASWYF010000052.1 GCA_036405135.1 Verrucomicrobiia bacterium
GAGCGTGGCGTCCGCTTGCGGGAATTTCTCGAAGGCGAAACGCGGGATCTTCGTGACGACGTAATCGATGGTCGGCTCGAAGCTCGCAGGAGTCTCGCGCGTGATGTCGTTCTTGATCTCGTCGAGCAAATAACCAACGGCCAGCTTCGCGGCGATCTTGGCGATGGGGAAGCCCGTGGCCTTCGACGCCAGCGCCGAGCTGCGGCTCACGCGGGGGTTCATCTCGATGACGATCATGCGGCCCGTTTGCGGGTCCACGGAGAACTGGATGTTCGAACCGCCCGTCTCCACACCGACCGCGCGAATCACGGCGAACGACGCGTCGCGCATGATCTGGTATTCCTTGTCCGTGAGCGTCTGGATGGGCGCGACGGTGATGGAATCGCCCGTGTGGACGCCCATGGGATCAAAGTTCTCAATGGAGCAGATGATCACGCAGTTATCCGCGCGATCACGCATCACTTCCATCTCGTATTCCTTCCAGCCGAGCAAGGATTCCTCGATGAGGATTTCGCTCACCGGGGAGAGGTCCATGCCGCGCTTGGCGATCTCTTCAAATTCATCGCGATTGTAAGCGATACCGCCGCCCGTACCACCGAGCGTGAACGCGGGACGGATGATGAGCGGGAAGCGACCGATCTTCTCGGCCACGGCCCACGCTTCCTGCATGTTATGCGAGGTGCCGGAGATGGGGACATCCAGACCGATCTCGAGCATCAGGTCTTTGAAAATCTGGCGGTCTTCGCCCTTCACGATGGCTTCAGCCTTCGCGCCGATCATCTCGATACCGTGCTTCTCAAGGATGCCCTTGCGATGCAGGGACATGGCGGTGTTCAACGCCGTCTGGCCGCCGAGCGTCGGCAGCAAGACCAGCTTGCCCTTCGCGCCGGTGCGCTTCATCTCGTCGAGCTCGCGCACGATGATCTTCTCCACGGCCTCGGGCGTGATCGGTTCGATGTAGGTGCGGTCGGCGAACTCCGGGTCCGTCATGATGGTGGCGGGGTTGGAGTTCACGAGGATGACGCGGTAGCCTTCCTCGCGCAGGGCCTTGCAAGCCTGGGTGCCGGAGTAGTCGAACTCGCACGCCTGGCCGATGATGATCGGACCCGCGCCGATGATAAGAACCGAGTGAATGTCTGTGCGCTTTGGCATGTTACAAAAATCTTCGTCCTGACGACGCCCGGACCGCCCGCTCCACGGGTTGGCCCTGACAAATCAAAACGCCCCGGATGAAACACCGAACGGCCAAGAATGGGAAGGAGAAGTTTTTAACAATCGGGGAATGTAACAAAACCCCTCCCCTAAGAGTTTGCCAGGGTTGACCGCAGTATGATACTTAATACCCTGTCTACCGCCAAGAAAGAGGGGGATGTGACACATCTATGTCGTTCAAGCGCCAAATCTCGCTGCTCACGTTTTGCCTCGGGCTGACCACCTTCCAGATCGGTTGGGCCCAGCCCGCCCGGATATTGGGCAATCTCCAGCCGGAAGATGCCGGACGGGGCAGTTCGCTGCCTTATTCCACGGGTCATAGCAGTTCTGCGCCGTATGATTTCGCCGTGGTGGATGGCATCGGATACTTTGCGGCAGAAGATGCTGTGCATGGGATGGAGCTTTGGCGGACAGATGGCACGCCAGAAGGCACCCGGATGGTCACAGATATCAACCCCGAATGGCCTTCCAGTGGGCCCAAACAATTCATGGCCGGTGAAACACTGGTCTATTTCACAGCCACCGGACCTTATGGGCAACGTCTGTTCAGAAGTGATGGCACGGCAGCGGGCACCTTCCCTGTGCGGGATGAACTGCCGCGTGGTCCCGCAAATGAGCTGAGCCGCGCTCTTTTAGGTGTCGTGGGCGATCAACTCTACTTCGCCGCTGCAGCAAACGGCGACTATGACTTTGAGCTCTGGACCACTGACGGCACGCGAGCAGGTACCAGGCAGGTGAAGAATCTGACCGCAGCGGGCGCGGGCGTCATGTTTCCCGAACAGGCACCTGGTGGTGGCGCTGCGCTGGGCAATAGGTTCTTCTATTCGGCCAATAACGGCGTAGAAGGCTATCATCTCTGGGAGACAGACGGCACCTCCGCCGGAACACGGCAGGTCAAAAATTTGGTGCCACCTGGGAAACTGGGCGGATTGACTGGAGACTGGGTCAACGGCTATCCGCAAAATTTCCTCGCCTCGGAAACACTGGTTTACTTCACCGCCACATCTCCAGTAGATGGCCGGGAATGGTGGCGTACGGACGGCACACCGGAAGGCACGTATATGCTCCCGCAATTCGCGCCGGAACGGCCGGCGCATGATGAAGCCGGCTTTTCCAGCATCTCGGAGGCAAACCATGCCATCACGCTCGGCAATACTTTGTTTTATTCAGTACGCCGGTTTGATTCCCAAGGACTCAATTACACAGCAATTCCCGGGGTGGCTGTCTCCGATGGCACGGCCAGTGGAACCCGCTTGTTAAGGGACAAGCTCGAGATCCGGTTCAGACTGACGAAGGAAGCGGACAAAGTATGGTTCATTGCCAGGGACTGGAATGCCGTCAGTGATCCAGAGCATCACTACGGTCTCTGGGCGGCGACTGCGGAGGAGTGCCATTTTGTCGCCAGTGTGAAGGCTGAATCCCGGTTGGTGTCTGCCGGTGGAAAGTTGTATTGCACCAATCCCGCAGGCGGTTTGATGACTGTGGATGCAGCTACGGAAGTGGTGCTGGGCGGGGGTGTCTGGGATGCGGGAGAGGAAGAATGGACTGTTCCGTCACCTTTTTTCGAATTGGATGACTATACTGAAGGATATATCGGACTCACACATGCCGCGGCCTTGGGATCACGGGTCTTCTTTTCAATATTCACAGCTGAAAACGGAGGTGAACCCTGGATAACGGATGGCACCACTGCCGGCACAAAAATGCTGCGAGACATTTATCAGCATCCGACCAGCAGCAGTGAGATGTTCACGACTCCCGCGAACGCCATGTTTCTCGGGTCGCAAAATACCATCTATTTTCCAGCTCGTACTGAACCCGGCAGTTTATTGTATCACTTGGCGAGATATTCAACGGGGAGTGCTCCAGAAACAGTGCCTGGTTATATTCCCAGCAATTTGAACGGAACTGCGTGGGGCGTAGAACTTGATGATGTCATTATCTGCGCGCTGAATCCCACGTCAGACGGCGAAACCCAGCCGTCCCAGTTATGCGTTATCTTGGGGGATAGCATATCCTCACTGATACCTGAGACAGATGCCGGGCATTTGAACAACCCATCTGGATTTACCCGTCTAGGAGACGATGTATTCTTCTTCGCCAACAGCGCTGCCGGTGAATTGAGTCTTTGGCGCACTGCCGGCACTGCTGCAACCACGGTCAAAGTGAAAACATGGCGCGATTTCGAGGGAAGATACTGGTCCATTCCGGGAGCTATCGTCGTCTCCGGTGAGCGCATCTATTTTCCAGTTTTCTATACCTCCTCGATCGAGCTTTCTGAGAACAACTATGAGTTAATCTCCAGCGATGGCACGCCCGAAGGCACTTACTCCTTTGCCACCATCCCCACGACGTATTCCCCTATTGGCGGAGGCTCTGCCATGATCACTCTATTACCTTTGGGAAATGGTGTGCTGTTTAATCATTCCATTGGATACGGTTATAATGACGGCACTCGGGAGGGGACTGGTTTTTTCAATCTTTTTGATGATGTGGCGATCACCAGCCTGGTCTCCGTCAGAGGTAAAATATGGTACACTATCTCCGGTAACGGACTCTGGTGCACAGACGGCACGGTCAATGGCACCCGACATGTCAGCAGCACAGCTTCCTACATCCGCGATGGGTTCGAATTCAAAGGAATGGTGTGCCTGTTCGCTGGTGACAAGATCCTTACCATCGATCCGGACACAGCGGTGATACAATCGGATTTCACGATCGATCCGGATAAATTTGGGGGTATTTTCAGAACTGCTGTCACAGAAGATTTCATTTATTTCACCCTGTCAGATGATGCCCATGGAATCGAGTTATGGCGGACCGATGCCTCTCTGGAAAGCATCACGCTCGTACAGGATATCGGGCCGGGCCTCAGGTCATCCGATGTCGCCAATCTAAGGCAAATCGGCACAAATATATTCTTCACGGCGGAAGATCATCGCGGGCGCGAACCATGGATCATGCCGTCATCACTGAGCGCGCCTTGTGAAGTGTTCCACCCGGGAGATCGCTCCGTCATCGTGGGGAATGCATTCCACTTCGTCCCTGCATTGGTTTCAGGATCGGCCGAGAGATGGAGATGGTGGAATCTGCCGCCGGGATTGAGCTATGACTGCAAAACGGGCATCATCACGGGTATTCCACAGATGAGCGGGACCTTCAAGGTGACAGCTGAAGCAGCCAATAGCGGGGGGACAGATGTGATGTCGTTCACTCTTCGCGTGGTCGATCCCGATTACGCCCGCATCAGCCTGACTCCAGCAACAGGCATTCCGGGCAAATTATCCTTGTCGCTTAGCGCCATCGCCGGGCTGCGTTATCAAATCTTTACGAGCACCGATCTCGTCGAGTGGGAACCGGTAACGCTCGATGCCGATGCGGATTTTGTGATTCCAGAATTGGATACTGAAGCAGAGCAGCGCTTCTTCAAAGTGCTGACACTTGAACTGAGGATCAAACCTTAGGCGATCGAACTATTTCTTCCGCGTGAGGATCATCAAATACGCATCCGGCGGAGTGGTGCGGAAGGCGGTCGGGCGCGGTTTACCAGGATTGTTCGAGCACCATTTCATGTTATCGCCGTCAACGGTCATGATGCCTTGATAGCTCTTGCCCATGAGCTGGCCTTTCGTGGCGGTGGTATCGATGGTGATCAAATTACCGCTGCGGCTGATCTTATAGGTCCCCTCGCCCATGTTGTTTCCGTGGGGGTCTTTCGCGGTGATCTTGTCCTCCGTGATGACCATCTCGCCGATGCGTGCGCGGGCGCTGCCGGGTTTGGAGCCGTCGCCGTCCACGGCAGCGCCTTGCCAGATGCCCATGATGCGTTTTTGATCGGCGGAGGGTTCGGCGGCAATGGAGTTTAAGGTCATGGCAGATATCGCCATGGCAAACAGGGTGGTCACGACGCGGGTCGTCTTCATAGATAGAGATGAGGTTGCGGTTGGCGGAAGAACAACGAACCTGGCTGGAACGGGTTCATTTGTTTGGTAGTGGGACCTGCCTCTACCCTGCCCTAAACCAATCCATCTTGCAAGGTCACGTGCAGCAGGTTGCACCTGCACGCCACCATGGGCGGTGGGCAGGTGTGCACTCTTTTGCCATCCCTACCCTGCCCTTGCTTATGGGGGTTGCTGCGACTCGGAGAGTCGCGCTCCAGCCGGGCCGGTTGCACCGGCGGGCCTATGGACAGGCGATGGCGCCTGTCCCACTACCATTACGCCAGCGCCACTACTTGATGCGTCTCCTGCGACTTCAGCGCTGCTTCGAAGAGTTCGTGGCTGAGCACGGCTTCTTCCGGGGTGGCGCAGGCGAACTTGTCTTTTAAGGCACCGGCGCGTTCGGCGGCGTAGGCGGCCCACATCTGCAGGAAGCAATCCGGGAAACCGGGCTCGAAGATGCCGCCGGTGATCGTCGGGAAAGGCGTTTGGAAGCCGAGATCGATCCGTTGCCAGATCTGCTCTTTTTGCCGTTCGAAGACCCAGAGCGTCTTCGGCTCCTTGGTGCTGTACTTGATGCCGCCTTCCGTACCTAGCACCTCGATGAACCACGTGTTCGTCTCGCTCGGGGCCAGGCGTTTCATCTCCAGGCGCATCGGCACTTCCGCGCCGTCGATCAATACTTCCGTGTGGAGCATCGCGTTATCCCACGTATCGCACGCGGCCATGCCGCCTTTGCCATCAGGGCGTTGCGTGTAGATCTTCTGGAGTTGCGCATACACGCGCAGCGGTTTCCAGCCGAGGCGGAACGGCACATGCACCGCGTGCATACCCAGATCGCCCATCACACCGATGCCCCCGCAGAACTTCGTCATGCGCTTCCAATTGATCGGCTTCGTCGGGTCCAGATCGCTCGCGTGATGGAATCCCGAATGGATCTCGAGAACTTTGCCAACCTTGCCCGAGCGCACATAATTCACCACGCGCTGCGGTCCCGGCAGGAACGGAAACTCCGAACTGCACCGCACGAATCGCCCGGACTTCACCGCTGCCGCTTGGATGCTCCGCGCCGCCGCCAGATCGATGCCGAAGGGCTTTTCCGCCAGCAGATCTTTCCCCGCCGCCAGCACGTCCAGATACAGCTTTTCGTGGAGGTTATGCGGCACCGCCACATACACCACGTCCACGTCCGGGGATTTCAGCAACTCCTGATGATCCTTCGTGAGCAGCTTCACCGTGGGCACCTGCTTGAACCACTCGAGCAAACTCTCCTGGAGATCGCACACCGCCGTGAGTTCCACCTTCACCGGGAAATCCTGGAGGACGAACCAGCGCGCGAACGCACTCGCCGCCTCCCGCCCCATCAACCCGCCGCCGATGATCCCTACCCGCATGGTGCTCTGCTGTTTCATAGATAAGTCAGTCAATTGATCGATCAATCAAATCAGGTGCGTACGATAATCGGACGAGTATGGGACGATGCAAGAACTCACTTATTCAGGTCGGTTGCGCCAACAGGCTGCCCACTCTACTGCAGACGGCCCTTCTGTTCGTCCATTGATTGCGCATGCTGACTGAACGGGAACCACGGAGTAAAACAAATCTGGAAAACACCTTAACAATAAGCACAACCATCTCTGGTTCAAGTGATTACCAAAAGCAAACGAAAGCGACTTCAGATGACGGAATTTAATCCGCTGGACGCATGGGCGGACGTGTTTTAGGGTCAGCCCTTATGTCGAAGATTGCCAAAGGCGCGACGACGGCCGCGGCGGAGCTTGCAGAAGTTCCGTTCGAGGTAGCGTTGCAGAAGCTCGAAGCCATCGTGGAAACGATGGAGTCGGACGAATTGCCTTTGGAGACTTTGCTGGCCCGCTACGAGGAAGGCACGAAACTGGCCGCGCAGTGCCAGGCCCGCCTCGCGGATGCTGACCTCAAGATTTCCAAGCTGGAGAAGAAATCCTCCGGCGACTTCACGCTCACTCCGGTGGAACTCCCGGGGGATACGGCGGAAGATTAAAAAACCAATTATGAGCCGATACCTGGACATGGTGGATCATCCGTCCCACGTCAAAAAGCTGAAGCTGGACCAATTGACCCAGCTTTCCGAAGAGATTCGTTACGAGCTGATCACGAAGCTCTCTAAGAACGGTGGTCATCTCGGGCCGAACTTGGGCGTAGTGGAGCTGACGCTCGCGATGCATTATGTGTTCTCGACGCCGAAGGACAAGTTCGTGTGGGACGTGAGCCATCAGGTGTACGTGCATAAGTTGCTGACGGGCCGCAAGGACCGTTTCCACACGATCCGCACGACGAATGGCTTGAACGGTTTCGCACTCCGCACGGAGAGCGAGCATGATTGCTACGGTGCGGGTCATGCGGGGACGGCGCTTTCCGCCGCGCTCGGTATGTGCGCGGCGCGGGATCAGCGTCGCAGTGATGAAGACGTGGTCTGCGTGTTCGGTGATGCGGCGCTGACGAACGGTGTTTCGTTCGAGGCGTTGAACAACATCGCGCATACGACGAAGAAGTTCATCGGCATTCTGAATGATAACGAGTGGAGCATCGCGAAGAACGTGGGTGCGATCTCGAATTATCTGAACAAGTTGATCACGAATCCGCGCTACGACCGCTTGCAAAAGGATGCCTCGAGCTTCTTGAAGAAGTGGGGTTCCACGGGCGAACTCGCGGTGCGCTTGGGCCATAAGGCCGAAGAGGCCGTGAAGGGTGTCGTGAGCGAAGTCTCGCTCCAGCATAACGACGACGACAAGCGCGGTGATGGCCGGGGCGGTTTCGGCAGCAGCTTGATCTTCGAGGAGATGGGCATGAAGTACATCGGACCGATCGACGGTCACGATCTGCAATTGCTCATCAGCACGCTGGAATACGCGAAGACGTGCGAGCAGCCGGTGGTGATCCATGTGCTGACGAAGAAGGGCAAGGGCTTCGACGCCGCCCTGCAGCATCCGGAGAAGTTCCACGGCACGGGACCTTACAATGCGGAAACGGGCGAGACGGCTCCGGCGAAGCCGGGCACTCCGCCAGCGTTCCAAGATGTGTTCGGCGAGACCTTGGTGCGCCTCGCGCGGAAGGATAACTCGATCGTGGGTATCACGGCAGCGATGCCGACGGGCACGGGCATGAAGGCCCTCGAAAAGGCGATGCCGGGACGTTACTACGATGTGGGTATCGCGGAAGAGCACGCGGTGATCTTCGCGGCGGGTATGGCCACGATGGGTTTCCGTCCGGTGGTGGCGATCTACTCGACGTTCTTGCAACGCGCTTACGATTGCATCCATCACGACGTGTGCTTGCAGGATCTGCCGGTGATCTTCTGCATGGACCGCGCCGGTCTCTCGGCGAATGACGGCCCGACGCATCACGGCTTGTTCGATATCGCTTACTTGCGCTGCTTGCCGAATGTGATCGGTATGGCGCCAGCGAACGAAGATGAATTGGCGGACATGATGTTCACGGCGTCGCACGCGAAGCATGCGAGCTTCATCCGTTACCCGCGCGGTGTCGCGGAAGGCGTGCCGGTGAAGGAAACGCCGAAGATTCTCGAAGTGGGCAAGGCCGAAGTGGTGAAGCACTTCGCGAACAACGGCGGCAAGAAGGTCGCGGTGTTCGCCCTCGGGCCGATGCAGAAGATGGCGAACAAGATCTCCGAGCTGTTGGGCGAAGGTCACGACGTGGCCATCATCAACCCGCGGTGGTTCAAGCCGCTGGATGAGGAGACGACGGCGTTCTTCGCGCAAGGCGCGGACGCGGTGGTGACGATCGAGGATCACGTGATCGCGGGCGGTTACGGCAGCGCAGTGCTGGAGCTTCTCTCGAAGAAGAACATCACCACGCCGGTGGTGCGCATCGGCTGGCCGGACGAGTTCATCGAGCACGCGTCCACGGTGGATTACCTGCGCGAGAAGCATGGTCTGACGGCGGAGAACGCAGTGAAGCAGGTGAAGGAAATCTTCGCCAAGGGCAACACCACGGCGCAGCCGAAGACCTTCGCGGTGGCGTAAGGAAAGAAACGGTTTTTCAGAACGGCGCCTGAGAGATCGGGCGCCGTTTTTTAATGCCTTAATTCAAACTGGCGAAATCAGCCGAGCAATAGTATAGGTGCTATATGACGGTGACACTGACATCTGATCAGGAACGATTCGTGCAGGAGCAGATTCGTGCAGGGAAATATTCCTCCGTCGAACAGATGGTCGCGGAGGGGCTGCGCTGGGTGCAAAGCGAAGAGTTTATCCAGCAGAATATTGAGTCATTGCGGCAGCAGGTGGATATAGGCATCGGACAGCTTGAGCGCGGGGAATCCAGCCCGGCAGCGGATGTTTTCGCGCGGTTGGAAAAACGTGTGCAGAAGAAAGCGTAGCTTTCATGGCTGCTGTAATATTTTCCGCGCAAGCTGAGGAGGATTTGGCGTCGATCACGGATTACATTGCTGCTGACAATCCCGATGCGGCTTTAAATCTGCTGAGTGAAATCCAAACCAAAGTCTTCCTTTATAGTCGCACCCCAGAATTAGGGAAGAAGGCGGATCATTTGAGAGCGGGACTGCGTTACTTCATCAAGGGTAACTATTTGATCTTCTATCGTTCTAACAAAGGGGTGCTTGAAGTGGTCCGGGTTTTGCACGGAGCGCAAAACCTGCCGGAACTTTTTTAAAAGTATCTACCGCGCAGTCACCTGCACCGGAGGCACCGGCTTCGCCACGAACTTGATGTAAGTATTGCGTGCCGGGCCTTGGCCCCAGATGGGTTCGCCATGCCAGTCAGCGCCCATGACGAACTTCATGAATCCAGGGCCTTCAGACCACATGCGATTCTGCGGGATCAGTTGCACAGGTTGTCCGGTCAAGTCGCGTTCTTTGATGAACTGGCTGACTTGTTCCAAGTTATCCATGCTGGTCCAACGTCCGTCCTTGGAGGAAGAGACGAAGCTGACGGTCTTGTTCGTGGTCATGCCGGCCACGCCGAAGAAGAGGGCATCATTCCAGCGGAAGCGGTTTTTCACGGGATTGAAAACGAGCCAGTCACCTTCGCGCAGAGTGAGGTTAACTTCTTCTGTGCAGGCACCGAAACGATCGGCAACCGTCTTGCGCTGGCTGTCCGGCACGAGCTTGCCGTTATGCCAGATCTCGGCCACGAAGCATTCGGTGGCGAGGCAAATCTTATGTGCGATGACCGGGCCGGGCGGTTCGGGTGGCTTTGGTGTGGCAATGGGAGTTGAGGAAGCATTCGCAGCAGGTGAAGTCTTATTGCCCAACCACTTTTGCTGCCAGGCAATGCCAGCGGCAGCGATGACCACGATCAAGGCCAGCGCCAAGCCCCAGACTTTGAAGCCGGAAGATTTTGTGGCGGCGGCTTCGTAAGCAGTTTCAGGTTCGGGATGCGGCTCGGCTTCGGGCTCGGATTTGCCTTCAAAGGCGGCCTGTTCCTCGGCCACTTTACGTGCCTGCATGATGCGTTGATAGGCAGCATTGATGTCCCGCAAGGTCTCATCCGCCGCCCGCTTCTCCTCGGCATCATGGCCGAACTGGTCCGGGTGCCAGCGTTTGACCAGTTCGCGATAAAGTTTCTGCAGGTCAGCGGTGCTGATGTCGGCGTGGGTACCGAGTTTCTCGTATGCTTTGGCCAATTCGTCCATGCGTCATGTCCTCCTCAAAAAAGGGCAGAGGTAAAACTATTTGAGTAACACCGGAAGGCGCATTCTGGTCAAGGTCATTTGGCGCTTTTGATTACGTAAAGACGCGTATTCAGCGGAGGTGGCATACAATCCCATTGTCGCACCTGAGGTTATGCATTAACGTATGCTGAAATGCTGGCAGACAGAGATTACATGCGTGAACCGGCCCGGTCTGAGCCCATGCGGCTGACGACCAAGCTGATCATTGCCAATGTGGCCTGTTTCGTGATCTTCAACATCTTCGCCGACATCTCCCAAAATCCGGGCTTGAGGAACGTCCTGTATCTGAGCCGGGAAGGATTGATGAGCGGTTACGTCTGGCAACTGCTGACCTTCCAGTTTCTCCATGGCGGCCTGTTGCATCTGGTATTCAACTGCCTGGCTATTTACTCCTTTGGACGGATGGTGGAGGAGCGGATGTCAGGAAAACGATTCCTGCAACTCTACCTGACGGCAGGCGTGCTGGGCGGAATGGCTCAGATCTTGGGTGGCCTGGTTTTCAAGAGTTTTGCCGGCCCGCTGGTAGGTGCTTCAGCGGGAGTGTTTGTTTTGGTCAGCGCGTTCGCCCTGATGTTCTGGTATCAACGGTTCAAAGTTTTGCTGTTCTTTTTCATCCCTGTGGAGCTGTCCGGGCGTATCGTGTTCTGGGCTGCTTTGATCATGTCCTTGATCGGCATGACGGCTTCTCTAATAGTCAAAACGGAGGGGTCGCAAGTCGCCCATCTCGCACATCTGGGCGGATTTTTCACGGTATTCCTTTTCATGAACCGCTACGGTGAACAGGTGACTCCCGCAGGCTGGATATCGCGGCGAGCAGCGTCCCGGCCAGCACCGACATTGGTCAATGCTGGCAATAAACCGTCAAGCTGGCGCACACCCCCGGCCGAGGTTACCGTGGAGGAAGAGCCGACGGCTGATTTCATCAGCAAAGAAGTCGATCCTATCCTCGACAAAATCTCTCAAAAAGGCATCCACAGCCTGACGGATCAAGAGCGCAAGATTCTCGAAAAAGCGCGTTCCAAGATGGCGAAAAAGTGAGGAACCGTTGAATGGTTAAAAGGGTGATCCGTTAAACGAGTTCACAATTTGACGATTTAGCGCTTTTAACGTCCTTCACTGATTTCCTTGTCCGCTGCACTTTTCTCTTTTGCCTGCGCTACCACGCGGTAGGATTTCACCCGCTTTATGATTACGCGTTATTCGCGCCCGGACATGCGGGCCATTTGGACCGACGAAAACAAGCTCAAGATCTGGCTCCAGATCGAACTGCTCGCCAGCGAGGCGTTGGTGGCGGAAGGCGTCGTGCCCAAGAAAGATTTCGCCAAGATGAAGGCGGGCGCGGACCTGTGCTTTGCAGATACGAAAGCGCTCGTGGAACGCCAGAAGGAACTCGAGAAGACGCTGAATCACGACGTCATCGGTTTCACCACGGCCGTCGCGGAGAAGATCAATGATCAGGCCAGCCGCTGGTTGCACTTCGGCCTCACCAGCTCGGACATCGTGGACACCGCCTTTGCCGTGCAGATGGTGCAGAGCGCGGACATCCTGATCAAGGACGTGAAGATCGTGCGCGAATCCATCGCCAAGCGCGCGAAGGAGCACATGCTCACCCCGTGCATCGGCCGCAGCCATGGCATCCATGGTGAGCCGACCACGTTCGGCCTCAAGCTCGCGCTGATGTATGATGAATTTGGCCGCGCCTTGGAACGCCTTGAACGTATCCGCGAAGTCTCCGCGCTCGGCAAGTTGAGCGGCGCGGTCGGCACGAACGCGCATCTCTCTCCGAAGGTAGAAGCCTATGTGTGCAAGAAACTCGGCCTTAAGCCTGCGCCCATCGCCACGCAAGTAGTGCAACGTGATATCCATGCGGAATACATGAGCGCGCTGGCGCTCATCGCCGCGAGCATCGAGCGTTGGGCGGTGGAGTTCCGTCATCTGCAACGCACGGAAGTGCTGGAAGCCGAAGAGCCGTTCACCAAGGGCCAGAAAGGCAGCAGCGCCATGCCGCATAAGCGCAATCCCATTACATGGGAACGCCTCACCGGTTTGGCCCGCGTCATCCGCAGCAACTCGATTGCCGCTCTCGAAAACGTCGCCCTCTGGCACGAACGCGATATCTCGCACAGCAGCGTGGAGCGCATCATTTTCCCGGATTCCTGCACGCTCCTCGATTACATGTTCGGTCTGCTCACGCGCATGATGGACGGCCTGAACGTCTATCCCGAGAACATGAAGAAGAACCTGGGCCTGAGCCTAGGCATGTGGAATAGCCAGACCGTTCTCCTCGCGCTCATCCGCAAGGGACTGACGCGTGAAGATGCGTATGGCCTCGTCCAGCGCAACGCCATGAAGACGTGGGAAGTGAAGCACGCCGGTCGCGATGACGCCGATTTCCTCGAAGTGCTGAAAGCCGATCCCGATGTGGCCAAGCACTTCAAGAAGGGCGAGTTGGAAAAACTTTGCTCCCTCGACTTCCACATGAAGGAAGTGAAAGCGCGGTTTAAGACGGTGGGATTGTAAGCTGGTTGCACCAGGGGCTTATAGAGGAATGCCGCTTGGTCGGACCGCGGGACTGTGCCCCGCAGTCCGCAAGGAAGCTCCACAAGAGTGTTGGAATATTTCCACCGCTTGTGTCATCCTATGAGTGTGATCAAAGCCGCCCTTTACATCTCGTTGCTTATCGGCGCCATCGGCTTCGCAGCCTGCAGCCAAGCGGAAGACAAGACGGTGTCGTCCACCACGACAACCAACGCTCCCCAGCCTGCCATGAAAACTGACGCCAAGACCGCCGGAACCAATGCCGCTCCCGCCAAAGTCGTGAAGACAGAGGAAGAATGGCGCAAGCAACTCACGCCGGAGCAGTATCATGTTTTGCGCATGGCGGGCACGGAACGCGCCTTCGGCGCGGCGTATGAGGAGTTCAAGAAACAAGGCGGTGGCACGTATTACTGCGCGGGTTGCAATGCCGAGCTGTTCTCCTCAAAAGAGAAGTTTGATTCTCACTGCGGCTGGCCCTCCTTCTACGACCCGGCGAATGCCAAAAATGTGAAGACGCGCGCGGACATGGCTCACGGCATGGTCCGCACGGAAGTGCTCTGCGCGGTTTGCGATGGTCACCTCGGTCATGTCTTCAAGGGAGAGGGTTTCAAGACGCCTACGGATCTGCGTTATTGTATCAATGGCGTGTCCTTGAAGTTCGTGCCATTCGCGGACGATGGGAAAAAGAAATAGCCGAGCGATGGACTGTCCTGCGCAAACCGTCAAGCGCCCTCTCGTTTCCCTCAAAAGATCAGCCACATCACCAAAGGTTTGGTTTGGCA
This sequence comes from Verrucomicrobiia bacterium, assembly GCA_036405135.1. Lineage (NCBI taxonomy): Bacteria > Pseudomonadati > Verrucomicrobiota > Verrucomicrobiia > Verrucomicrobiia bacterium. Next base: position 14,162 of record DASWYF010000052.1, read on the forward strand.
AAATGCCCCTCCTACAACATTAAGGCTTGAAGATAGGTCCATCACGAGGCTTACCGGTTGAGTTTTCTGCGGCGTGCCCGTAAGGTGACTCAATATGTTGCCCAAGTTATTGGCGCATGGTGGCGTCATGTTGTGGTTGATCTTGATGGCTAGCGCGGTGGCCCTCGCTGTGGTCATCGAGCGCCTGCTGCATTATCACCGTGCGCAGATCAATTCGACGGAGTTCCTCATCGGCGTAAAAAACGTGCTGAAGCGCGATAACGTGGTGGAGGCGCTCTCCATCTGTGATGCGACGCCGGGACCGGTGGCGCGTCTGGTGAAGGCGGCCATCTTGGCGCGAGATCGCGGTCGTGATGGTGTGCGTGAATCTTTGGAAGAGGCGGGGTTGATGGAGGTGCCGCGGCTGGAGCAGAAGTTGAACTTGCTGGCGACGATCGCGCAGATCAGTCCTTTGATGGGGTTGCTGGGGACGGTGATGGGTTTCATCCGCATTTACATGGTGATGGAAGAGCAAGGGCAGTATGCGCAGGGCGGACTGCTCTCCGGCGGTATCTGGCAGGCGCTGATCTGCACGGCGGCGGGATTGGCCGTCTCGATCATCGCGTATGCGGCTTACAATTATCTGGTGAGCCGGGTGAACTCCATCGTGCTGGACATGGAGAAGACGTCCACGGAAGTGTTGAACCTGGTCACGGATCCTAACGCGCGTCACTGATGAAGTTTCCCCGCCAGCTCAGGCCGTTTCGCGGGTCGTTTGATTTCGCGCCTTACGCGGGCGTGTTCTTCATCTTCATTTTGTTCGTCGTGTTGCAGTCGTCGATGATCTATCAGCCGGGTGTGCAGGTGGATTTGCCGAAGGCGGAAGGGTTGCCGGGTATCAATGGACCGGTGCTGGTGGCGGTGGTGGATGCGAGCGGGCAGATCTTTTACGATAACCAGATCATCGAGGAGAAGGCTTTGCAGACGGCCCTTCGCGCGGAGTTGCGACGAATAGGAAGGACCGTGACGCTCATCATCCAAGCAGATGGAAATGTGAAGTATGAGCAACTCGTGCATCTGAGCACGCTGGCGCGTGAAGCGGGGATCGAGAAGGCTTTGCTGGCGACCCGGCCTGCCGCCGAAGTGCAACCGGCACCCGTGACGGTGAGCACGAACAAAGCGAAAACGAAGCAGCCATGATCGCGGACGAGCCAACGTGGTCGCGAGCGCGCTGGATGCGCGTGATCGCGGTGCTGTTCGCGGGGCAATTGTTTCTGGCGTGGGCCTTGGCGGAGCGGGCGGTGAAGCCTGTTCGTGAAGCTAAGTTTGGCGCACCGGTGGCATTGCTTACGTTGCCTTCCGCGAACTTGGCGATCCAAAACCATCCTGAGGTGGCGGGTGCGACGTTGTTTGCGCTCGTCGATCCGCGCGGTTTTTCGGGCAAGGCGTGGTTGCGATCCGAATCACGCGAGACGCCGTTGACGGATTGGAAGGAGCCGGAGTTTTTTCTCGCGGCGAATCCCGATCGATTGGGATTACCCTTCCAACGCTTCATTCAGACGAACGCGCCAAAGCTCACCAGCGCGGCCATCATCCCTGTTTTCCAACAAACACCCATAAATCTTCCTCCTGTTTTGCCTCCGGACCAATCCTCCTTCGTTGTGCTTGGCGAACTGGCCCAGCGCAAGCTGCTCGAAGCTCCCGGCATCCCGCTCGTGCCGCTGGCGGGTGCGTTGCGCTCCACGCAAGTCACCATCGCCGTGGACGCCTCGGGCGAGGTCTTCAGCGCGGTCGTCGAGCGCACCAGCGATGACGCCACCGCCGATCAACAAGCGCTCGAAGCCGCCCGGCAACTCGCGCTCGAGTATGCGCGCAAACTCCGTTTCGCACCCTCGCCCACGCGCAAGCCCGGCAGTGCCATCGGTGCGGACCTCACGTGGGGCACGGTCAGTTTTCGTTGGCAGACCACCGCGCCATCCCTCATCAAACCCGATTTGAAATGAGCGCTGATCTCCTCATCTTTGCTTACGTGGCGCTCACGCTCGGCGCGCTCTGTCTCATCGGCCTTTACTACGAGCGACGCGAGGAGAGCTTCCAACCCTCGCCCAGCAAGGACCACATCTTCCGCTGCGAGAAATGCGCCTTCGTCTACACCGATGACGAAGACACCGACCTCTCCCGCTGCCCGCAGTGCGGCAAGATGAACGAACCGATGGAGTTTTAACTCCTCGCAGCCGACGACGTGAGGAGGCGGAACTAACCGCCCACCCCTACTCCTTCGTCCCGCTCTTCACCTCGATCACATCGTGCGGGGCCGCTTCCTTCTGGCCTGCCGGACTCACGCGGATGTAACGCGCCTTGCTGCGCAATTGCTCCAACGTCCCCGCGCCCAGATAACCCATGCCTGACTGGATGCCGCCGATCAACTGCGTCAGCACGCTATCCACCGAGCCGGACACTTCTTTGAGCGCTTCCACGCCCTCGGCCGCCACCTTGCGCGTCTTATCCGCCGTGTGACCGTAACGCGCCGCGGAACCCGCCTTCATCGCCGCGATGCTCCCCATGCCGCGATACTGCTTATAAAGTTTCCCGCTGATCTCGATGATATTTCCCGGTGCCTCCGGGCAACCCGCCAGCAACCCGCCGCAGATCACCGATTGCGCCAGCGTCAGCGCCTTCACGATATCGCCCGACTTCGTGATGCCGCCATCCGCAATGATCGAGACGCCCAATTTCTTCGCCGCCTGCGAACAGATGTAGAGCGCCGTAAGCTGCGGGATACCCACGCCCGCCACGATGCGCGTCGTGCAAATTGATCCCGGCCCCTGCCCCACCTTGATCACATTCGCGCCCGCCTCCGCCAGGAACGCCACGCCACTTGCGCTCGTCACGTTACCCGCGATGATCGCCAGCTTCGGGAACGCGCCCCGCACCAGCTTCACCGTCTCACCCACACCCTTGCTATGACCATGCGCCGTGGACACCGCCACCGCATCCACCCCACGTTCCACCAGCGCGCCCACGTGATTGATGATGCGTTCGCGATCCAGATCACCGCTGCTTGAGCGCGGAGCCGAGATCGCCGCGCCGCACAACAGGCGGAAATGACTGTCCCGCGCCGGCTTGAACTGCGCATTCCGCTCCATCGTGATGCGCTCGATGTCACTCATCGTGAAGAGCCCGTGCAAGCGATCCTCGCCATCCACCACCAGGAGCTTATGGATACCAGGATTATCCGTGAAAAACTTGTCCGCACGCGCGATCGGATCCTTCGCCAGCTCCTTCACCGTGATCGTGTGCACTTGCGCGCGAGGCGTGAGCGCTTCGCTCACCTTCCGCTTTGCATAACGCGGCTTCACCACATGCCCCGAGAGCAGGCCGATGAGTTTCCCCTGCGCATCCACCACCGGGAACGTGCTGAAATCAAAATGCCGCTTCTCCATCATCTCCAGCACATCACCGATGTACTGCTCCGGCGATACCTTGATCGGATCCTGGATCAGCCCATGCACATGATTCTTCACCCGGCTCACCTCGGAGAGCTGCTCCTTCTCCGTCATGTTGTAGTGGATCAACCCCAGGCCGCCATTCAGCGCCATGGCGATCGCCATCCGCGCCTCCGTCACCGTATCCATATCAGCGGACACGATCGGGATATGGAGCTGCAGCCCTTCGGCCAGGTTCGTTTCCAGTTGGGTATCCTTGGGGAGGACATCCGAGTACAACGTGGACAAAGTCACATCATCGTACGTGAGACCGGTATTGGGGTAAGCGCCGAAGAAAGATTCGGCGGACTGATAAAACTGAGCGTCAAGCGCGGCGATGTCAGACGTAACTGCCATATACATACATGCAACAGACCGGCCCCCCCTGTAAAGTGAGAAACCACCCTGCGCTGGTAAGGACCGGTTCCACCCGGTCCCATACTGAATATGGCGGTAGGGCGACGCTGTCCTCAGCGCGCCGCTTCTTCCCCAGCCTCCCAAAGAGGCTCTAACCACATGGGCACAGTTCTTCCTTCTTAATTCCAAATTCTTCATTGGAGAAACCCTCCTTAATTGGGCTTCCAGCCGGGAGATTGTGCCTATTGGATTCCGAATAAACCCGCACAGCTCCCGCTGCTAGTGTTAGAAATAACTCACCCCACTAAAAGCGTCAACTAGAAAAATCAAAAATAGCGCAATAAATTTCATCTGAAACCGCAATTTGTAACGTTATTTACGTAACCGCCTCCCCCGCAACAACTCTCGGAGCACCGACCTCCGGTCCGGCGCGTCGAATGTAGCGCACGCATTTTCACCCCGGCGTTTTGGTCGGGGCCTGCGTGCGAGTTACGCGGCATCTTGCCGCGTGTCTCCCAAGGAGCGCGGCTTTTAAGCCGCTTCAACTTTCAATAGCTTCACCAGCTACGAATCTCCAAACCACTCCCCTCCGCAAGACGCCATTTCCTTCACCCTCGGCACATGTACGCAAGTGCCGAGGTATTCTACCGATTTCCATGGGCTGACGAGGCACGCGATCCGTGCTGCCGGATTCCAGACGGCAGTCCGCGACGACCGCCGAAGCCCAATCAGAAACTAGAATCCCAAACCGACCTCCCCACCGCCGGGCGAAAAAAGAAACTCCCCATCGCCGCCCTCCGGGAAGCCGCCGAAGTCTGCCGCATCATCCGCCCCTACCTAGAATCCCTCCTCATGTAATAATTTCCTACATCTTGGACGGTAGGGCGAGAGTCTTCAAGACCATGACAAACAATTCGCTGGTAAGGCGGATTTCTGTTGAGATGGGCTCTGGTAAATCCATCACAATCTATCAAGATAATATTGCGATTTCACCAAGATTTAATGCGTAACTGTTTCATGGCAAACAAGTTGATGCGTTCTTGCATCGTTATGGGTAATGGGAATATTTTGTTTAAAAATCCTTGCATCTCGTTTCCATTTGAGGATAGTTATCCACCTCTTTTTCGTTCAAGGAGGCAATGGACTGACTATGTATTCGTGGATATCAAGCTTGAAGATTCGGCAAATGGAATCAGCACTCTACGGAGGGCCTGAAACTGTGGAGCATGTTTATGAACGAGAGGACGACTTTCAGTCTGTTCATGTTCGTCGTCGTGATGAGACAGATTCGGTGCCTCATACAACAAACCCTGAAGGGGTTGAAATTTGGTATACTCAAGTATACGACAGTTCGACGGGGGAAATGCTCTTTGAGCAAGGGGTTAAAAACGAATGAGTGGAATAACCCTTTCAATTGTTTCCCGCGAATTTCCTAAGTGGCGTGTTTCGATTGGAGGGGAAGGAAGTCTTCCCTTGACTTCAGACAATGTTGTTCGTTCAAGTCTGATATACCCTCTCGACGCTGCTGCATACAAACCGCTTGATCTTCAAGATGGGCAAAGTTTTCTATGGTTTGGATTCACTGTCCATTCCTTCCAATGCATAGCAACGGTAAAGCGTGAAATGCCAGCGGCGCTTGCGACCAGCTTTACTTCTCATGGATTTGCCTCGCTGATTTTCCATACAAAAACTCAGTCGGAAATCGAAAAATTGAAAGGCTTGATTGAGAAATATCTCATAGGCGAAGAGCTTTGGAATATTAAGGATGGAATCATAGAGTCGTCGGAATCATTGTTGGCAGAAAGGCCAAAGTGGAATCCAGTGGAGTTGCATTTGAACCTTCACAGTAAAGACGATTATGTGATATTTCGTGATTTGGGAAACTCTTTGGAAAGTGTTGGACCGGAATTGCTGCGAATAACCGAAGAGCATGCCCAAATGGGGGGTAAGATCGCCAAATTAAGCAGCCAACTTTCAATCAATATACTTTATCTCCAAGGTAAAATATCTGAAACAGATTATAATAGCTATTGTGGTAAGATCTTTCATGATGACAGCGAGATTGCTCAGCTTTCCATAAAACAGCTCAAGCATGCTAAGCTTGACGCGCAAAGGACAACGGTTGCCATTCATCAATATAGAGATGAAGCGATCCAAGTTGCTGCCATCTTGCAAAGCATATTTCAGCAGGGTATTTCTGGTCTTGCCCCGTTACTGACTGCTCCGTATCAAGTTGGAACTTTTTCGCTTCTTGGCATTGGAGGTGTTTACGCGGCTTTGTTAGCTCTCTATTCTCATGTAAGGAAAGTTTTTACTGCCGTTCAACCTGAGAAGGTTGTTGCGGTGCAATTTCCAAAAACGAAGTCGCCTTCGTTTCCGTCGAAGCCAACAGAATACGAAAAGTGGAGGAATACGTTAAAAGATTATTCCGGTGTTACAGGTAGCCAGGCGGAAGGGGTTGGGAGTCCAGCTTTCTTTCATTTGCTATACTTCAGTAATCGCTTGGGATTTAGGGCAACAAAACTATCGATCACCGCGGCTTACCAATCAATTTGCCTAGGCTTGATGCCTTCTTGGAATGTTAGCACGATTTTTCATGAGTTCCTCCATGCTCATGTAAAAGCTCTTCTGACTGAAGTTTTTCCTCTAGATGAAGCCGTATTTCAAGCCGCTTATGAGAACTATCGAGTGCGAAGAACTGCGCCTGATCAATCGAAATATCTGACACCATTTATTCAGACCTTGATTCTCCATGTTGTTTCTTCGCTTTATTTTTCGAATGGAGATCGAGCTAAGGAGAAAGCAAACGAGTATAAAATCTCTGACTGCCTTGATCCTAAGACGTTACAAAAAGAGTTGTTAAGACATCATGACCAAATCGATGAGCTTTTCGTTCATATTTTAGATCTGAACTATTTTTACGACTGCGATACTGAAACCTACATTCGATCGATTTGGTCATCTTGGTTAACATTGCCATTTATTACAAAACGTCTTGGAGAGTATGCATTGCGGACGATTTGTGCCACGGCATCTATTGATGACGGCCGCCAAATAGAAAGGTTTAATCGTGCCTTAAAGAAACTCAAAGAACAGCTAGGACGATTGAGCGGCTATGATTTTATCGATGAAAACTTACTTAAAGAAGTCGTCCAATTTCTTGAAAATGACGATAATGTTGCGGATATACGGAATAGATTCTTTGTTTTATGTCCGTTGATTGACGTCATTGCTGAATTTTTTGTTTTTGGAACAATCCAGCCTCAATTGGTTAGAGAGGTATCCGATGTGCTCAAGGGGGACGATTACACATACGAGTTTAAAGCTGGTGAATATCTGCAAGACGTCATTGAAAGTCCTGTCAAATTCTTGACGGAGCAGCTTAAGCATTCTCTCAATAAATGGGAGCCCAACTTGCCATCCGAGAAAGCTGAATTTCTTACTTTGTGGTCGTTTCAGGCTATATCTTCGACTTTGACACTAGTCCCCTATGAAAACAAACGACAAAAATGACAGAGAGGGGTTGCATATTCGCTCCTTGCTTGTTTCGTTGAATGGCGCTTTTAACGATGACGCTTTTCTGAGCAAGAAGATATCTGGCAAGCAGTCGTTGAACGGTTCCTCCAATGAATGGTTTGGCTATGTAAAAATTAAGGCATTGGTGCGCGAGGGAATGGTGGAATTGGGTGGTAAAGACGTAGTTAGAAAAGGTAAAAATCTTTTCTCTATCCCTCCTCACTTAGAGAAGCGTGTGTTAAAGGGTGATCATTGCATATTTGAACCTATTATTGCCAAATTCAAACTGAACGACGGTTTTGCATTTCTCGTCTGTACACCATTTCCTGCTGTATTTAATGAGATATTTAAAGGGAGTGCGCCTAGCTTTTTTCGGAATGACCTGCGAAAAGTTTGCGACGATCAATTTTCTGCTGTTGGTGATGGCAACGCCAAAGTAGTTCGGCTTCATTGTAAATTAGGTGGAGATAAAGGTGAGCGAATTTCCAGTTTAACATGCATTGGAAAGAATGTTGTAACCTCGGCTGTAATGCGTGATATACTTTCTTTTGATGCCAAGAAGGGCGCGCGCGCGACTCCATTTGGCCCCGGTGCGCTCGCTCATGGTGTTGTGAAAAGAGATTTAGACCCGGTATCATGCCGTATCAAATGGGACGACGGGACGGAGAATGGAGTCTCTTTAAATATGGACAGATACGGTAATTTCTCTTTCTACCTCAAGCAGTATGATGCCATTTCTGAATTTTACCCGTTATTGAGGTATCTTTCAGATGTTGGTGCGATCGTATCTAGTAATATCAATCCTGTTTTACGTTCCGACGAGGCTCTGCACGAAGTGGATTCCCGATGAGTGTTTACGCCTCTCCAGATCAACTCTTAGGCGATCCTAAGCAGGTAAAGGCCATACTGGTGGATGCGCTTAGGGCGGGTTATCTGTCAGTTTTTCTTGGAGCGGGGTTGTCCATGTCGACAACTCCAGAATGCGACGATGATGTGAAAGTTGATCCCGTTTTTCCCTCTTGGGGAGAATTAGTGAAGCTAGTCTGTTCAGATTCTGGAGTTCCATTCGATTCAACAATCAAGACGAATGATTATCTTCTGCAAGCTTCTGAAGAAGCTGAAACTGCAGTGGAAGGCGCAGGGCAATCTTTTGCTTCCGTAGTCGAAAAGGCATTGTATACGCGTTGCAAATCATATAGCACAGAGTTTCTTAAAATTGATCTATTGATTGCTCTTGGTTCGCTTGTCATGACATCAACCCGGGGCAAGGCTTCTGCTGTTGTTAACTATAACTATGATGATTTGTTGGAATGGTATCTAATGCTTCATGGTTTTACGGTCTCAGTTGTTAGCAGTCTTCCAGATTTGATTCCAAGAGCTGATGTTGTTGTTTATCACCCTCATGGATTCTTGCCTTTGTCAACTAGACTTGCGGCCAAAAAGACTGGAACAGTTGTTTTGTCAAAACGAAGTTACCAACGAGTCCTAAAAGAGCTTGATCCTTGGAATGAATTCCAGAGATTTTGCCTTGGTTGTAATATTTCTTTATTTATCGGAATGTCTGGTGATGATCCCCATGTTGAGTGGTTATATTCCTCGGTTCATGACGATGTGAGTGGTGGAAGAATACTTGGAGTGATTGTTCTTATGGATACTCCTTTAAATAGGGGTAGAGCTGCTAGTGCTAAAAATCGAGGTATCATTCACTATTATATTAAATCACATAATGATTTACCGAAATTTATTTTGGAGCTTTGTCAGGCAGCAGCGGAAGCGTAAGCATTTACATCACGCACGCCTGTCCTCGCATTGAGAAAACAGTCCGTCTTTGGATGTTCGGAGTTCGATGTATTGCCCCGCTGATCCAACCGGTTGAATAACAGGAGGCTTGATTCGTCCGATACTACGCGGATTATTGAGGCCGCTATCATGTTTATCTACTTATGACCAAACAGACCATGCGGGTAGGCATCATTGGTGGCGGGTTGATGGGGCGGGAGGCGGCGAGCGCGTTCACGTGGCTTGCCTTCCAATAAAACCACCAGTTCAGCGAGATACAGCCGCGGTCCTTTCCTCGCGTTAGCGAGGGCAGATTCCTAGCCACGGGTTTCAACCCGTGGTCACACGTTATGCATCCCGCGTCGCGTAGCGACGCAAGAGGCATTGTGTCCGCAAACGGTGGGTTTCTTTCGTCACGATGTGACGAGCGGGTTGATGATTCCGATCGGCGGCTTAAAAGAGCGTCGCTAAGAATCTTTCGTGGCGAACGCCACGCCTTGGACTGAGGCGGCTTGAAAGCCGTCCCCCGTCCAAACGGGAGGAAACTGACGGGAAAATGGCTGGCTCGCGCAGCTTACTCTGCTGCCATGGCCGGCAAATGCGGCTCCACTCCGGCAACGTATAGCGTGGCGCTGTACGGCGCGGGATCAGCGATGTGGGCGTAGAAATCCACCCCGCCCTTCGCGGCGAGCTTCTGCAACTGGTCGAACGCGTAGCCAGGCTTCCGTGCGGCCGGAGAGCGGCCTTCCAAAAAGGCGACCAAAGAGCGGTTCTTGCCATCAGCCGCCAGATAATTCTCCAAGTGCCGGGTGGCTGGATAGGAAAGGCCTTTCGCAGCGCTCATGGCCACAACGATCATGTGGGCGCGTTGCATGGACCAATCCACATGACGGTTCACAGGGACGTCATCCAGCACGGCGAGGGGCAAAGTATCCATGCGGAGACGACGGCGGGGGCTGGCCTGGCGGTGCATGTCCTCGAGCATATGCAGCGCGCGCTCCTGGATCACCGGGCCATCGTAGAGCACAACGGCCCAGAGAGATGAAAGCGAGAACTCGCCACCGACAGTGTTGTTGCTGTCGCTTGTGGCTTTCGGAACATTACGTCTTCCCAAGTCCATGGTGTGACTATGAGCGAAAGCAAAATACAGTGCTATCCAGCGGGCTACGCGAATTGAAGTAAGGGAAATGCCTACAAGGCTGGGCAAATCCCGGAAAAGGACAGGGGGGAAAGCGGAGGATGTCGTCGTCCGGTTAGCCTCTCTTGGTTTGGTAAATGGCGCCGTAGCGGTGTCTCAAAGTGTTGCGGTGACGTGATTAAGCGTGCGAGCAACAGGCATGTGGAGGGCTGGCTCACGTCGCCGACAGGACATTTGCATGATCCAGGCGTTGGCAACGGCTCGGAAAAGCGCGTGCAAGAGTTGTGGCATCCTCGATGACGGGCGGTGGCCCTGCCCCGCGCAGGCTTCGTGTGATGCAAAATCCGTGTATGCGCCGGGCTGCAGGAGGTGCTGCGGGAAAGCGTGACATGGGAATACGGCGTTTGGCATCATCCGGGCGTGGGTATTTCCCCGAAAGACTTCGCTACCATGCAGGAACGCACGGCTACTGGCCGTCGCAGACCTGCTCCCTCGCCTGTGCCGATGGGGGCTGAGCTTTCGGTGCCTTCCAAGAAATCGGGGCATGCGCGATTGCTGGGTATCGATCCTTCTTTACGCGGAACGGGTTACGGGGTGATCGAGTTGGGCAAGCCGTATCCGAAGACATTGGCGCAAGGGACGTTGAAATGTCCGGCGGGTTGGGATCAATCACGGTGTTTGGCGAAGATTTCTCAAGGCATCCGCGACGTGATCCAGCAATTCAAACCCGAAGTGTGCGCGGTGGAGGGTTTGTTCTTCGCGCAGAATCTGCAGACGGCGCTCATCATGGGGCAAGCTCGCGGAGCGGCGCTGTGCATGGTGGCGGAGGCGGGTTTGGAGATATTTGAAATCTCGCCGCGCAAGGTGAAGCAAAGCATCGTGGGTTACGGCGCGGCACAAAAGTTGGCGGTGGCAAAGATGGTGCAGCGGATGTTGCATCTGGAAGAAGTGCCGGATGCGGATGCGGCGGATGCACTGGCTATCGCACTGGCCTATGCGCAAACGCAAACAGGTTTCTCGCTGACTCCGCCGAAGCGGGTTTAAGATTTATTAAGACATGATCGCTTTTCTCAAAGGCAAGCTGGTGGATGCACATCTCACGCATGCAATCGTAGACGTGCAGGGCGTGGGTTATGAAGTGCTCATCCCCTCCTCCTCTTATGACAAGCTGCCGCAACCGGGGCAGGAGGTTGTCATCCTGACGCATCTGGCCATTCGTGAAGATGCGCATGTGCTCTATGGCTTCATGACGACGGCGGAGCGGGACATGTTCCGCCTCTTGATCAATACGGTGAGCGGTATCGGGCCGAAGATCGCGCTGAACATCTTGAGCGGGATCAATGTGACGGCATTTCGCGGAGCAGTGGCGAATGGGGATGTGAAGGCGCTCTCACAGATTTCCGGCGTGGGCAAGAAGACGGCGGAACGCATCGTGGTGGAATTGAAGGACAAGGTGGGCGCGACAGCGGCATTTGAAGCAAGCAGTGCGGCCCGGGCCATCCCACCGGAAGATCAGAAATTGCACGATGCCATGCAGGCACTCATGGCACTGGGTATGAAACAAAATGACGCGCAGGAAGCGGTGCGCGCAGCCTTGGCCGTATTGGGAGCCGAAGCGACGACGGAGAAACTCGTGCGGGCAGCTTTGAAAAAGGGATGAGCGCAGCGAAGCCCATTCCACCGCGCAAGTCCGGCGTCGTCGTGCCACAGAAACCGAAGTGGCACGGACGGCTGGCGGCGCGTTTGATCTATGGGCTGACGCAGATCGTGGCGGCGACGACGCGATTTCGCTGGGAGGATAATTCCGGTTTGATGAAGCCGGGTGACAAGAACCAGGCCATCTACAGCATCTGGCATAACCGGCTGGCGTATTCTCTAGTCATCTATCAGCGCTATGTGCGCGAGCACACGGGGCGTGAACTGGCCTCACTGGTGAGTGCGAGCAAGGATGGTGGATTGCTGGCGCGGGTACTGGAGCTTTTCGGCACGCGACCGGTGCGTGGGTCATCGAGTCGCCGTGGACCACAGGCTTTGCGTGAGATGGTTTCGGCTGCGGAAGATGGTTGTGTGCTGGCCATCACGCCGGATGGGCCGCGCGGGCCGTGTTATCAGGTGCAGGAAGGAATCATCGGACTGGCGCAGGTGACGGAGCTGCCGATCATCCCGGTGTCTTATCACCTGTCATTCAAGTTTCGGATCAAAAGCTGGGATCGCTTTCAGGTGCCGTTGCCGTTCGGGACATGCACGGTGAAATTCGGGGAGCCGATCACGATTCCGCGCGAAGCAGGAGAGAAGGAGCGGGAGCAACTCAGAGCGGAGTTGCAGCGGCGGATGCTGGAGCTTAATGGAAATGACGAATGACGAAGGAAGGATGCGAAAGCATTCGTCATCTTTGAAAGTTCTCTCCGCTCAAAACCCAGTCAGGAACATTTGAAACAGTGTATGCCATCTCGGAATCATCGCCGGTGAACATCCTGATACTAATCACGTAATCCATAGCCTTGGAGCTGTGCTTGGTCGCCAGCGTTAAGAAGTTCTTCACGATAACTTTCTGAAGTTCCGCATGGATTTTATTTTGAGCCAAGAGCTGCTCAAGATAAGCAATGCTGGTCGGTATATTGGTCAGACCATTGCCCGGTGAAACCCGAGTGGAACCTTTGACCCGCTTCATCAGGCGCCAACAGGGCTCGGGTGATGGGCCAAAATGTGTTTCCAACAGCCGGGATAAAGCCGTCTCCTCGATCACATTCCTGACCTTCCATCCGCCGATGAAGCAGGTCCGTTGGATGCGCCCGGAGTTGATATCAAAGGCGACGACCTCTTCTCGGGTGAGGTAAAGGAAAAGCGCCAGCGCGGGCAAAAACACAACCAGCCAAAGTTTGGCGCGACGTGAAATCCGGACCGTTTTCATTGGGCACCTCTTTTCCTAAAACTTCGCGAGGCTTGCTTCTGAAACATAGCAGACCACAGCGGCACAAGCCAGCGGTGTTTGCTCTTACCCCACGCGAAAAGAAATCCGCACGATGGTTTCTTTACCGAAGCTGTGTTGAAGGCGGTCGAGGATTTCTTTGCGGCGGTAGCGGACGATCTCGTTCAGCCACACGTTGCTATCCACGGAGACGAACAGGGTGCCTTTGTTCAGGCCGGTGGGTTGGGCGTGGGCGGTGATCTGCGGATCAATGAGATGATTCCACACTTTGCCGATCTCAGCCTCGGAACGGCGACGGTCCAATCCCAAGCTGCCCATGACCTGCGAGACCAACGAGCCCGCAGGACGGCCTTTGTCCGCCGCCATCTTTTCAGCGGCGGCGACATTGTACCCGCGCCACGCGTTCAGGACGTGCGAGCGGTCGTTGGATTGATAGGCCATCGGGGGAAAATATTACTCACGAGACGGAGTAATGCGAGCAATTCACCGGTGAAGTTCTCCACCAACAATTCACAACTGCTATTTCAGGCTCTGGGCAAGCTGACGGGCCAGCCACTCGGCTTGAGCTTTTTCGGGGATGTGATCGCCCAAAGTGACCTGTTTACCCGAATGCAGCCGTAGAACCAATCGGTGATAACCCCAAGTATGACTTTTGACGGCGAAAATCCCTTCAATCTCCTCAGCCTTATAATCAGCGTGATGAGTGAAGAACCGCCAGTTTCCCTGCCAGCTCAGGCCATTTCGTCCTGTCTCTACGCGAGTGGTGTTCAAGGGCAGGACACTCGCCACACAAATGGCCCAAACCGTCAGCAAGTGATTTGAACTTTCGAGAACGACACTGCTAAACACCAACGCCCAGACAGAGGCCAGCAAGCCGGACCGGAGAATGAGCATGGGATTGCGCCACGCAGGAAACTCGATGAGGCAACCATCCGCTGTCCGTGAACAACGGATCTTGGCATCGCCTTTCGGCCTGGAGTCATTCCACGTCTTCTGTGTGCTGGTGGTGCTCATTCACGGATTCTATAGCTTCCACGATACACAACTGAGTCGAGGAGGGAAGCTCAGCTCCGCCTCCTCATTTCGGCGGCTACGAGACGACTAGATATGCTTCGAGTCGTCGTGATCTTTCTTCACGTAACCGGACTCTTGGCGTTTGAAATTCACTTCGTTCTTCTTCACGTAGGCGGCGTAGACGTCATCGGCGCTCATGCCGAGGACTTGGGCCATGCTGATGAGGAAATGGAAAAGGTCCACAACTTCCACACGGGCGTTCTGTTCATCGAACTTTTGGTATTTGGCCCACCATTTCCACGGGACGCTGTCGGTGAGCTCGGCCATCTCTTGCGACATGGCGCGGGTGTAGTTCAGTATCCACTTGGTCTTTTCCTCTTCCGTCATGCCGTCCGTATGCACGCCGATGCGTTCATTGAGCGCCTTCTGCATCCGAAAAAGTTCCCGCAACTGGTCTGGTTTTTCCATGCGGGAAACGATTTAGGCACCGGGCATTTAGTGCAAGAGCAAAGTCCGTAGAAAAGCTCGGTCGCCCAAGCGCTTAAGATGAAAAAAGACAAATGAAGGCATCGAAAGAGACATAAAGCGGCGGCTTTTCATTTGGCGGGTGGCTTGTAGTATGTTTCGCAGATGCAGAATACAGATCCTATCGCGGAGTTCATCGAGAGAATCGGCACGAGCCTGCAAGACGGCACGTTTGTGCGCTTGGTCTTGTCCGGGCCCACCCAGCCGGATGACGGCTTGGAGCGGGTGATGGTACGTCGCGTGGTATTGAAGCAGGTGCCGCATCTGGCGGTGACCTTCAAGCGGCGCACGAATGACATCGCCAAGAATTTGCCGATGGAAAAAGCGATGAGCTGGATCGAGGAGCAAGTCCACGGCGAGTGGAAGAGCGTGCTGTTGGGCACGACGCAGAAGGACTGGCAACTGCACTTCCCGAGCAAGGGCAAGCCGCAGCTCTCCATGCATAAGGCGAGCGTGGCCACGGCTCCGACCGCGACGCATGATCGCGAGCGCGTTCGCATGCTGGATGCGTCTGCGAATGACTGGCTCTCAGCACTCGGCGTGGTGGATCACACGGGCAAGGTGTTGCCCTCCATGAACGACAAGCACCGGCAGATCAACCGTTACCTGGAGATCCTTTCACACTTGCTGGATGATTGCGGATGGCGACCGGGCCAGCCGTTGAACATCGCGGACATGGGTTGCGGGAAGGGTTACCTGACCTTCGCCATCTGGCATTGGCTGCGCCGCACGAAGAATTCACCGGTGGAAGTGTTGGGTGTGGAAGCGCGTCCTGACTTGGTCGAGAAGACGAATGGCATCGCACAGGAGATCAATGCAGAGGGATTGACCTTCATGGAAGGGACGATCGAGAGCGCGCGGGTGAAGGAAATCGAGGTGTTGATCGCCTTGCACGCGTGCAATACGGCTACGGATGAGGCGTTGCGACAGGGCATCGATCTGCGCTCCAAACTCATCGTGGTGGCGCCGTGCTGCCATAAGGAAGTGCGCCCGCAAATGCAGCATCCGATGGTACTCGCGCCGGTCTTGCGTCACGGCGTGATGGAAGAGCGCATGGCGGAATGGGCTACGGATGGCTTGCGTGCGCTGTATCTGGAATGGGCTGGTTACAAGACGAAGGTGTTCGAGTTCGTTTCGTCCGAGCATACGCCGAAGAACCTGATGATCGCCGCAGTGCGTGATGGTGAGCCTTTTGTGAATCACGCAGCGAAGGAACGGATCGAGGAGATGAAGAAGTTCTTCGGGATCAAGAAACACAGCCTGGATTCTCTGCTGAAGGTGGAGATACCGAAGTGAGGCGGAGCGTGCCCGTCCTAGGGCACAGCAAGGTGAAATGCTTCAGTTGGCAGCAGAAAGGTTGATGGCTGAGAGAGTATCGTTATACGCGAGCTTTCCGGCAAAAGGTGAACTGCCTTTGCTCAGGTGAATTGCTGTACCCGAGGACAGGCAGGCTCCATCACCGGTTCGGCCTTACTTGGCGGTCGAGTTCGTTCACCTTGTTAGCGATGGGCTCTTCCACACCTGCGGCCCATGGACCGGGATGCGTGGGGCTGAAGAGCATCGCGCCGCCGCCTTCGTAGCCACCTTCTTTCAGGATGCGTTCACTGGGAATGTAACCCATGACGTCATTGGAATATCCGGCCACCCACACGGCGGAACCCCTATTTCCGAACTCTCGTTTGAAACGGAGCGAATAATCCACGACGACTTCGCCGCCGAGAGCGATGAGCTTAACTTCGTTGCCGAGCTGTACCACTTGTACAGGATAGGGATAGGTCTTGGGTAGCGCTCCATCTTTGGCGATGCGATCAAGCATGCGTTGGGCGTGAATGACTTGGTATTTGTCTTTTGATTGGAGACGTGCGGTGAGTTCTTCACGAGTGGGCGGAGTGGCGTAAGTGAGATCAATCTCGGCATAGGCGGATTTGAGTGAACCAGTGAGCGGCTTGGCGGTGGCGAAGAGCGCGGCCTCAACTGAGGTGGCTAGGGAACGACCATGCTTTTGTGCGAGGTCAATCGTTCCGCGCGGATAGGGATTCTGATCACCGCCGCAACCCGTCATGAAGAGCGCGGTGACGCCGGGATTGTCTGCTTGCAGATATTCCTGGGCGAAACCGGCGTAATCGCCGCAAAACTGATAGAAGCTCAAGGTGGTATTATGGCAGGCATAACCGAAGAGGACGGCGCGCAGCTTGCCATCGGGGCCATCAACGCGGAGCACGGGGACATCGTGATCTACAGGGCCATCAGGGTTCGGGGCATTGCGGTAGTCGCCGTTCGGCAGAGGCAGTCGGCGGTTCATGGCGAAACCGCAACGGGCGTGGGTATAGGCGATCTTAGAGGGAGCGAGTTGTTTGAGAGCATCCCCGATGAGGGCGAACACCTTGTTCTCCAAGTCTTCGCCATAGCGTTCTCCCTGTAGCGTAGGGTTGAATTCAACTTCATCAGATGGTGTGCGACCGACGCGAAATTCTGGTCCGCAATGGGTGTGCGAGGCGTTCAGGATGAATTGCTCGGGCTTGAGTTGATGAGCGGTAAGCAGGCGTTTCTCCAGGCTCTTGCGCATGATGCGGGGGATACCGATGAGATCGACGGTCACGAATACCATACGAGAGCCGTTGGCATCTTCGATGGCGAGGGCTTTGGCGAAGAGGTCTTGAGCCTTGCCTTCGGAGGGTTTGTTACGCGAAGCGTAACCGGCCATGAACATGTTTGTGGCGGGAGTGATGACGGTGGTGGAGACGCCTGCTTTCCAAGTGAGGCTATTACTTGCAGCGGGTTGCGCTGAGGAACTGATAGCGAAACTCAAGAGGCCGGCCAGCAAGATGAGTAATGCAGACATGGGATGGGTTTACTGCATCTGACGTGGATTGTCATCTGCTGCTTCATTTCATCGCTATAAATGCGATGGGAAATTCTACTCGTCACACACGGGGCTGCGTGATGAACTTTCATCGTCACAGGCAGGCACATGGAAATACTTTTTGTTGTTCTCTTCATCGGCTTTGTCATCGGTGCCGTCATCTTGGGCGGGATCGCCGCGAAAAAACGGCGTGAAGCGTTTGAACTGGTGGCGGCACAGCTCGGGTTGCGATTCTCGGCTGAAAAGGACCGGGGCATCGCGGACCGCTATTCCTTTCTCAACAAGCTTGACCAGGGATCCAACCGGTATGCTTACAACATCCTTTCCGGCACCTTTTCCGGGCACCAAGTCATGGTCTTCGACTACCATTACGAAACGTATTCCCGGGACAACAAAGGCAACCGCCGGACACATCACCACTATTTTTCATTCTTCATGCTGATGCTTGATCGTTCGTTTCCCGAGCTGACCATCGGGCCAGAGGGTTTTCTCTCCAAGTTCGCGCAGGTGTTCGGATACGATGACATCGACTTTGAATCGCATGAGTTCTCGCGGCAGTTTTGCGTGCGGTCCAAGGACAAGAAGTTCGCCTATGATATCTGCCATGCGCGGGCAATGGAATATCTGCTGGCGAATCCGGATCTGGTCATCGAGATCGAAGGGCCGGTGCTGGCCATCGCATTTTCGCGCTGTCTGGAGCCCGGACAAATCCCCGGAAATCTGGAGCGTTTGCTCGCCTTGCGCAAATTGATGCCGGAGTATCTTTTCAACCAACGATAACCATGCCTGCGATCTTGATCTTAGCTGTAATCATCCTGCTGCCGTTGATGTATGTGGTGCTGCAATACAACGGACTCATCGCGCTGCGGAACCACATCCGCGATGCGTGGGCGAACATTGATACGGAGCTGAACCGACGGTATGATCTGATCCCGAATCTGGTCGCGACGGTGAAGGGCTATGCGGCGCATGAGAAGGAAACGCTGGAGAAGGTGATCGAATTGCGGAACCGGTGTGCGGCCGGGGCGCAGGGAAACCGGCAGGAGGATGAGAAACAACTGGTGGATGGTTTGCAGCGCTTGCTGGCGGTGGTGGAGAATTATCCCCAACTGAAAGCCGATCAGCATTTTCTGAAACTTCAGCAGGAGCTGGTGAACACGGAGGACCGTATTCAAGCCGCGCGTCGTTTCTACAATGGCAATGTGCGGGATTACCGGAACAAGTGTGAGATGTTTCCGAGCAGCCTGATCGCCAGCGCGTTCAATTTCGCGCCAATCGATTATTTCAATGTAGATTCAGCCGTGCGGGATCAAGTGCCATCGGCGCAGTTTTGATCCAATTCCGATTACTTCAGCAATTCCTTCAGCACACGGCCATCCACATCCGGCATGGTGAGGCCGAGGATGTGGGCGGTGGTGGGAGCGATGTCGAGATTAGTGATACGGTCGATTTTGACACCGCGCTTCACAGCGGCACCACTGATGATGAACGTGCCGTCAAGTTGCGGATCGGTGTTCAGATAACCGTGATGGCCGGGATAGGCATCTGAGGTCACTTCGGTGATGGGCGTATCGAGGACGTGAGAGGCGTTGAAGGCGTAGCCGGATTTCGCGAAGAGCAGGAGATCGGGGGATTGCTTGTTCACATCCGGAGTGGCGATGCCGTACTTGGCGTAGTCTTTAGGTTCTACCAACTCGGCGATGCCTTCCAGACCCGACAGCAGGGATTTAGCTTTGGCAATCGTTTCGGCTTTGTTCGCGGAGTTCACCGCGTAGAAGAGGCCGACACCACCGGAGGCCATCACGTAGCCATCGCAGCTCTTGATGCTGGGGCCAGCGGCCTGGATGAGGCCGTTCTGGCGCAGGATGACGTTCGGGCGGATGAGTTTTTGCGCGGTCTTAAAGCCGTGATCGGTGACGATGATGATGGTGGTCTTTTCACGCAGCTTGGCACGATCGAGGGCGTCTATGAGTTCGCGGATGCATGTATCGGCGTAAGCATAGGCAGTGAGGCTGGCCATGGAGCCTGGGCCATATTTGTGGTTGTTCGCGTCCGTGTTCAGCAGATGGAAATAAAGAAGGTTCGGCTTGTGCTTCTCCATGATGTGCACAGCAGCGCGGGTCCACATGAGATCGCGCCAAGGAGGATTCCCGCGGTTGAAGTCATCCAATTCTGGCTGCGTGATCAAACCGGCTTTGACCATCTCCTGTTCGATCTGGCCTTTGGGGTTCGGGCGCTCGGCGAAGTCCCAGTTGAAAGTGTTCGCATTGGTGGTGGGCACCCAATCGACATGCGCAGTGGTGAGGCCAGCTTTGAATGCATAGTCATACACCGTGGGCACGCGGACAATCTCGCCCTTGTCACGCCATTGCTCGATCTTCGGCGGCTGTGCATTGCCGGGGAAGGTGAGCAGGCCGTTATACATCGTGTGATGTTTCGCGGGGGTAACGCCGGTAGCGAGGGTGGCGTGGTTGATCCACGTCACGGAGGGATTGGAGACCTTCATCGGTGCGCTGATGCCTTCAGCGGCCAGCTTGCGCAATGTGGGCATGGGCAGCTTGGAATCTTCCCAGATCCAATGCGGGAAACCATCCACAGTGATGACGATGACGTGTTGGTCTTTGGCAGGAGCGGCTTGGACCAACGGAACCAAGGCGAGGCAAGCTATCGCCAAAACAAGAGCGGTTAAGGAACGTGAACGCATAGGATGAATGACATCCAAGCGCAGATGTTTATTCAGGGCAAGAGTGCTTGTGTATCATTTCGGTGGCGTCGCATTGCACCGTAAGGGCTTGCGGCGTACACTTTTGTTGTGACCTTGACCGATCCACCGGCAGAAAAATCGACCGCGATGCAGAAACTTCGCGCGTGGTGGTTTACCCGTGAGCAGTGGCAGCGTTGGGCGATGATGATGGCGGCCATCATCATCCTGATATTCGCGGTGGAACGCTGGCAGCGTTGGGAGCAGACGGGCAAGGCCCTCGGGCAAAAGACTTGGGAACGTGGCGGAGTGATCCAACTGGATGAGAACAACGACGGCGTCATCGACCAGGAGAAGCGGCCCGGCAAATTACCGGGAGAATTCACCATCCGGAAGGATGCAAACTTCGACGGGATGTTTGACATCCGTTACCGTCAGATGACGAATGGCATCGCTACAGATCTGGAGACGATCAAGGAAAGCGCGCCGAGACGGTGATATGTCAAACTGCTGCGGGAACTTCCGCTGATGTCCGCATGCTGGATATCTGCGCTTCTGGCTCTGCTATATGCGCGAAGAAATCCACCCCATACCTCCCGGCCAGAGTTTGCAGGCGGTCAAATGGCAGGCCGCTGGCACGTGCAGCCACAGAATAGCCTTCCAAGAAAACGAAAAGGGCACGATTGGTGGAGGAGGACCCGGCCAGCCATTGCTCCAGCTTTTGCTCCACGTTCGCAGGCAATGAAACGGAGGCATCTGCGGCAAGCATGGCCACCTCAGAAGCCTGCAAAGAAGCATCGATGGAGGTTTTAAGAGCCGATTCCTTCAATGCATCAAACTGCCAGGCAGTGAACTGGATTACGCGGTTGGTTTCTAATGTGTGCGCAAGGCCGGAGACAATTTTTCGGGAGCGTTCAAGCGTATTGCTGCAGTCATAAAAGATCGCCATGCGCAATGCGGGAGAAGCGGGGTTGGCCTGTGCCGGGTTTTGGTCGTTGTTCAATATCAGCCGGCTTCTCTTATAAAGCATGCCGTCAGAATGGAGATTATCTTTTTTATAAACCATCCGCCTCACTACGTGGACACACTAAGGGATGTACTTAGGCTTTGGGACACTGCTCTCCCTTATCACATCCGCACTCCCCCATTGCCCGCCTCCTCCATTTCTTATAGAACATGCTCATCCATGAGCACCAAATTCCCTTTGCGGTGTCCTTTCGCTTTATTCCATCTCCTCTGTTTGTTGCTCTGCACATTCGCCCTGCCCGCCGCCGAAGCTCCCAACCTCACCAACGCCATCGCCCAAGCCCGCGCCCTCATCCAAAAAGAACTCGCCCCCAAAGTCCCCGGCGTCTCCGTCGCTGTCGCCATTGATGGTAAAATCGTCTGGTCCGAAGGCTTCGGCTACATGGACCTCGAAGCCAAAAAGCCCGTCACCACCGAAACCAAATTTCGCATCGGCAGCATCTCCAAATCCCTCACCTCCGTCGGCCTCGCCCTCATGGTCGAGCGCGGCCAGATCGATCTCGACGCCCCCATCCAGAAATACGTTCCTGATTTTCCCGATAAAGGCGCACCCATCACCACCCGCATGCTCGGCGGCCACCTCTCCGGCATCCGCCATTACGCCGGATTCGAGAATCGTCGTAATCAAGCCTACGCGAATTCCCACGCCGCTCTCACCATCTTCCAGAACGATCCCCTCGTCGCCCCGCCCGGCACGAAATACAATTACACCACTTACGGCTGGACCCTTATCAGCGCCGCCATGGACTCCGCCCTGCAACAAGACTTCATCAGCCACATGGATAAAAACGTCCTCCAACCGCTCAACCTCAAACACACCCGCGCCGATCAAAAAGGCATCACCGATCCCCACTGCACGAAATTTTATTCCGATAACCTCCTCGGCAAACTCACCACCGCACCCGAAGTGGATAGCAGCTACAAATGGGCTGGCGGCGGCTACCTCTCCACACCCGAAGACCTCGTCCGCCTCGGCTCCGCGCTCCTGCAACCCGGCTTTCTGAAAGCCAGTTCGCTCAAGCTCCTCTTCACCCCACAAAAAACCTCCGATGGCAAACCCACCAACTACGGCCTCGGCTGGTTCATCGGCAAAGACGCCCAAGGTCATCGCATCCTGTGGCACACCGGCGGCTCCACCGGTGGTAAATCCGTCCTCCTGCTCCATCCGGAAACCAAAACCGTCTTCGCCCTCGTGAGCAACCACTCCACGCCCACCCTGCCGAAGAAAGATTGGGAAACCATCACCGAACTCTTCGCCCCCTTCTACACCGCCGCCAAATCTTCAACCACGAACGCCACCGCTATCACCAAGGGCCGCCAATTCCTCGTCAACCTCATGGATGAAGAACTCGGCCTCCTCCCCGAATTCCGCACCGCCAAAGTTTACTGGCTCTACCACGACAACTACCTCGCCGCCAAAGTCCTGAACACCTCGCACCCCGCCATCGCGAAACGCCTCCGCGATTCCATCACCCGCGAAGGCGCCACCAAATCCGGCAAGATCGAGATCCTCTTCGGTGAATCCGCGCAACCCCTTCCCTTCCGCCAATACGAACTCACCGATGTCCGCCGCGCGGGTGACAAACTCATCCGCACCGAGATCGTCACGCCCACGCTCATGAAAGGCTGGGAGCAATACGCCGACCTCCTCCTCTTCGCCAGTCTCGCCGAAACCGATCGCACCATCGCGCGTCAACACTATGACGCCGCCCTCCGCCTCTGGGATGGCACAGGCTTCCTCGATCCCGCCGCGAAAACTTCCCATCGCTACGCCACCTACAAACTCGCCCTCGCCCTCATCGCCCGCAACCGCTTCACTCCCACACCGGAACTTCCCGCTGGCCTCATCGAACGCCTCCGCTCAATGCAAGCCGACACCGGTGGCTGGATCACGGATTACGATGCCACCGGCAAACCCCTCGGCTTCGCCAATGTCGAGACCACCAGCCTCTGCCTCCTCGCCCTCGAAGCCCAATCAACTCAGTGAGGGATGAACTCGGGAGCGGAACGACGTAGCACAGATACCCGTGCTGCCGGATTCCAGCCGGCAGTAAGAGGATGCACGTCGTAGCACTTCGCGTCTCCCTCAACGGTATTCCAAACGTCTCCCCTTGCCAAATCCACCTTCATCCCGTTCATTATCTTCAACAACCAAGGAGACACATGAAACCCCTCATGCCATCGCTCCCCAAGAAGGCCGTCATTCGCTATGCTTGTCTTGCGGCTGTTCTTCTCGCCATTTCTCTCTGGATGCTCCATTGGATCGCTCGCGGCCCTTTGGATTGCCTTCGCTGGCGCTTCACGACCCATGACGGCAAGGTGCTTCATGATGAGATCTGGTTCGCCACAGTATCTCCCCTTTCGTCCGAACCTTGGAACAGCAAGATCTCCACCCTGTCTGGCCTGCTCGAAATCAGCGTGCCCGTTTCCGATAACCTTCCATGGTATCAGAAGCCTTTTCAGAGCTTTCGCCCCATCAAGCGCATCCCTTATAGAGATGGCCTCATTCACGGCTCGGTCATCTTACTCAACGAGGCCAGCCACGAAACACATATTCAACAGTATCGTGGAGGCAAAGAACATGGTATCGATTGTCTCTTAAATCCTGATGGCAGTCTCAGTCATCTAGTTAGTTCAAAGAATGGCATGCTGGACGGCCCGCGCATAGACTGCTGGACCAACGGACTTCTTTCAGAAGTGGAGCATTTTTCCAGCAACAAGAGAAACGGCTTCTTACGAAAATGGTCGGAGACAGGTAGGCTTATTGAAGAAGCAATTTCTTCCGATTACCGCCACTCCTGGTGGCTTCATCATAACGGCGCCAAATCAAATGAGATTAAATTTTCCACCAACGGCACTCCCTCTGAGACGATGATTTGGGCAGCCGATGGGAAACTCATCGGCAAGGGCACTTATAAAGAAGACCAAGTGTGGGACCACCGTTATTCCCGCCCGTGGAACGGTTATTTCGTAGACTGGGGCAAACTCGGCATTAACCCGCAGTTAGAGTATTACAAAGAAGGGGTGCGCACGGAACATACCGTAGAATGGCTGGAAAAAAGCACTAACCCTTAACCATTCGAAATGCGCCCACCATGAGCTCCCTCCCGCCAGACATCTACGAGCACGTCTCTCGTCTGGCCATGGACATCACGAACGCCACCTTGGCCGACGACTCTGCCCTCGCCGATTCATTGTATCAAAACCTCCGTCTCTACCACGAAGAACAGCTCGTAAACGGCCGCACCCATCCCTTCATCCTCGAAACTCTCGCCGACTACACAGATGACGCCGCTCAAGCCTTTCACTACTACGAAGAAGCCATCGCCCTTTCCCGCCGTCTGCCCGGTGATGAACCCACCCACACCATCCTCATCGCCATCGGCGAACGCCTCCTCGAACTGAAACGCACCGAACACGCTGAAGCCTTCCTCCGCGATGGCCGGACCGAAGCCCTGCGCCGCAACGATCTCGATGCCGTCAAACAAGCCCACGAGTTATTAACCAAACTGGCATGAACTCTGGGAAAACCCCTCTAACATGGTGAAACAAAGCTGCCACTTTGCCCTAACCCCGGCCTTCACCACAGGCTTCAGAAAAAGAAACGGCGTTCGAAACCTTTTTTCTATCCCCCACCTCAATCGCCTTTTCTTTCATTTGGACATTGCTCATTCCTTCGTCATTCGGATTTCGTCATTGGTCATTATTCCTTCATTAGCTCCGTTTCTAATTCCATTGACGCCCCATAAGCCCGCTCGCTAGCGTCTGGCGAAATAAATCCACATGTTCGCCTACGCTTTCACGATCTTTACGGGCGCATTTTTGCTCTTTCAGGTCCAGCCCTTGATCGGCAAGTACATCCTCCCGTGGTTCGGCGGCGGTCCCGGCGTGTGGAGCGCGTGCATGCTCTTCTTCCAGCTCCTGTTGCTGGGTGGCTATGCCTACGCCCACTTCATCGGCAAGCTGCCCACGCGCAAACAAGTCACCGTTCACAGCGTGCTCTTGGTTCTCTCCCTCGTGCTGTTGCCCATCATCCCCTCAGATCGCTGGCGTCCTGAAGGCGGAGCCGATCCCACACTCGGCATCATCGAACTCCTCGCTGCCACCGTTGGCCTCCCCTACTTCGTGCTCTCCACGACCGGCCCCTTGATGCAACGCTGGTTCAGCCTCACGCACCCCGGCCAATCACCCTATCGCCTCTACGCACTCTCAAACGTCGGCTCGCTCCTCGCTCTCTTGTCCTATCCATTCCTCGTTGAACCCTCCGTCACCCGCGTCACACAAGCCCATCTCTGGTCTGTCAGCCTCATCATTTTTGCGATTAGTTGCGGCTGGTGTGCCTGGCGCATGCGCAAGCTCGCCGATGCCGGTGTCGTCGCCGAAGAACGCAAGCTCGAAGCGGAAACACCTGAAGTCATCACTCCCTTCCGCCGTTTTCTCTGGGTGATTCTGCCCGCCTGTGCCTCTGCCAGCCTGCTCGCCACCACGAACAAGCTTTGCCAGGACGTCGCCGTCATCCCCTTCTTGTGGATCGCTCCGCTCTGCCTCTACCTGCTTACCTTCATCATCGCTTTCGACAGTCCACGCTGGTATCTGCGCCGAATTTTCGGTGCCTTGATGATTTTATCCGGCATCCTGCTCATGCTGGTGGTTCTCGAACCCACCCTTCCGGAAAAAGTGCAAGCCATCGGCTTCATCGTGAGCTTCTTCAAAACCCTGAAGGATCTCTCCATGGTGAAAGAAGCCGCACTCTTCTGCGCCGCCCTGTTCTTCAGTTGCATGGCCTGCCATGGCGAACTGTATCGCTTGCGCCCTTCACCCAAGCACCTCACCAGCTTTTTCCTGATGATCTCTGCCGGTGGCGCCATCGGCGGCATTTTCGTAGCCTTGGTCGCTCCGCTCATCTTCGATCACTACTACGAATTCCATCTCACCATCGTCGCCGCACCGCTCGTCTTCCTGCTCGCCGTCTGGCACGACCGCCACCGCTATCAGCAACGCGCATGGTTCGATCTCACCGTCGGCTTCGGTCTCGGCATGATCTTCTTCATCGCCGCCGGTCTCGTCGCCGAGATCCGCAACGACCTGAAATCCGCCGCTCACACCCAGCGCAACTTCTACGGCGCACTGACCGTGTTCGATTACTACAAAGACGAACCCAACCACCACTACCGCCTCCTTCAGCACGGCACCATCACCCACGGCATGCAATTCACCGAGCCGCTCGCCGCCAAATGGGCCACAACATACTACACGGATAAATCCGGCATCGGACTTGCGCTCAATCATTTTCCCCGCGAG
This sequence comes from Verrucomicrobiia bacterium, assembly GCA_036405135.1. NCBI lineage: Bacteria > Pseudomonadati > Verrucomicrobiota > Verrucomicrobiia > Verrucomicrobiia bacterium. The sequence continues at coordinate 40,775 of DASWYF010000052.1, forward strand.
AACAACCGCCGGGTGGGCCTGGTCGGCCTCGGCACCGGCTCCATGTGCGTCTATGGCCGCTCCGGCGATTACCTGCGAATCTACGAGATCAACCCCATCGTCGTCGATTTCGCCACCAACTACTTCACCTACTTGAACGATTCCCAGTTCAAGATCGACATCGCCCTCGGCGACGCCCGCCTCACCATGGAGAAGGAATTGGAACGCGGTGAAGCCCAGCAGTTCGATATCATCGCCCTCGACGCCTTCAGCAGCGACGCCATCCCCGCCCACCTCCTCACTGTGGAAGCCATGGAGATCTACCGCAAACATCTGAAGCCGGACGGCGTCATCGTCGTGCACGTCTCCAACCGCTACCTCGATCTCCACCCTGTCGTGCTGAAACTTGCCGAGAACATGGGCTGGCGCACCGCCACCATCGATGATGATCCCGATGACGACGAGGAACGCAGCGACAAATGGTGGTTCTACGCCTCCACTTGGATCCTAGTCAGCAAGAACGACAAGTTGATGGACAAAGACGAGATCAAAGGTGCCGCCTACATCTACGACGAAAAAGAGACCGCCAAGAAAGATAAAAGCCGCCTCTGGACCGACGATTACACGGCCTTGTTCGAAGTGCTATACTGAAAAATCGCCAATCGTGGTAGGGCTGGGTGTCCTCACCCGGCCGTCCTTTCTCAGCCGAGGAACGAGGCTCTAACTCCCTTTCTTTCGATGTTGGAAGTTCGGCGTTGGATGTTCGATGTTTCCCCGCTGAAAACTGAACACTGAAAACTTGAAACTCATTTAGCCGCCGTCTGCACAGCCGCCTCCGGCATCTTCGCCAGCGGATGCAGCTCCAGCTTGCGGAAGAAGATCTCCGCCCCGTTCGACTGCAATAAAATCTTCCCGCGATTCGGCAGCAACTGCGTCGCCTCCACGCTCTGCTGCCCATTGATCAGCACACGCAATTTGTCTCCCGCACTGAGAATCTCGATCTTGTTCCACTCACCGTGCTTTGCTTCCAGTTCCTGCACCGGTTTGCCGATCTCCGTCCACGCCCGGGTGTGCGTATTCGTACCGATCGTGAACTTCGCCCCGCTATGGATCACCACATTCCCCGTGCGCCCCTCGGCGATCTGGCACTCGAAACCACGCATCCACTCCTTGTCCTCACCCACGCCATGAACGAACAAGCCGCTGCTGCGCGGTTTCTCCGTGCGATTGCCCGACTTCAATTCACCCCACTTGTATTCCGCAACCAAACGGAAATCTGAATACTCCTTCCGGGTCGCCAGATAACCCAATCGTTCCCCTGAGACACGCAATACACCCTCCTCAATGCTGAACACCCCCTTCGGGTCCACGAACACCCCTGCCCCAGCGATCCACGTATAAAACGTATCCAGCCCTTCCTTGCCCAAGAGCTTCACCACCTTGTCATCGTCCTCAGCCTTTTCCTTCACCTCATCAGCCGCTTCCGCCGTCTGCTCCACAGGTGCAGACTCCTTCACCTTGGCCTGATTCGTAGCGACCGCAACTGTCGCGACTGTCTGCGTCTGAGCAGACGCCTGCCTCATCGACAGCACGCCAAACCCCGCCAACAACAAGGTCAGCGCGATACAAGACGGCTTGGTAAAATCCACAATGTCTCTGGCCATAGCTTGCACCATCTCCATTCCCATAAACTTTGGCAACGCCATTCTCAGCGATCGCCTTAAACTCCGTAACCTCCGCTACCTGATTGAATGACCAATGACGAAATCCGAATGACCAAGGAATGACAAATGTCCAATGATGCTTGGGGCATTAGCCATTGCTCATTCCTTCGTCATTCGGGCTTGGGCATTGGTCATTTGTGATTTTCCCCGCTTCACTTTGTAACCTCTTTCCCCCATACTCCCGTCCAACCCAGCAACCAGATGAAACACATCTTTGCCACCCTCTGCCTCCTGTTCATCGCGGCCTTCGCGCAGGCCGCCGACCGCCCGAACATCCTCTGGATCACCAGCGAGGATAACGGACCGCAACTCGGCTGCTATGGCGACACCTACGCCACCACGCCGAACCTCGATGCCCTTGCCAAACGCGGCATGCTCTATCGCAAGGCATGGTCCTGCGCGCCCGTTTGTGCACCCGCCCGCACCACCATCATCTCCGGCATCTATCCTACGTCCACCGGTGCCGAGCACATGCGCAGCGAGGTGAACCTGCCTGCGGGCTTTAAGATGTATCCGCAATTCCTCCGCGAAGCCGGTTACTATTGCAGCAACAACAGCAAGGAAGACTACAATCTGGTGAAACCCGGCCAGGTTTGGGACGACTCCTCGAACAAAGGTCACTGGAAAAACCGTGCTTCCGGCCAACCGTTCTTCGCCGTCTTCAATTCCACCGTCAGTCACGAAAGCCAGCTCCGCACCCGCCCGCACAAAGCTATCCACGATCCCGCGCAAGCTCGCGTACCCGCCTATCACCCGGACATCCCGGAAGTACGACAAGACTGGGCGCAGTATTACGACAAGATCACCGAGATGGACACCATCGCGGGCAAGAATATGAAGGAGCTGGAAGAAGCGGGCCTCGCGGAAGACACCATCATCTTCTACTACGGCGATCACGGCTCCGGCATGCCCCGCAGCAAACGCTGGCCTTACAACTCCGGCCTGCACGTCCCCCTCATTGTTTACTTCCCGCCGAAGTATCAACACCTCGCGCCGAAAGATTACAAAACGGGCGGCGAATCCTCCCGCCTCGTCAGCTTCGTCGATCTCGCGCCCACACTGCTCTCACTCATCGATGTAAAACCTCCCACGTGGATGCAAGGCAATGCCTTCGCCGGCAAATACGATGCGCAACCGAATAACTACATCTACGGCTTCCGCGGTCGCATGGATGAACGCTACGACCTTGTCCGCAGTGTGCGCGATGACCGCTATCTCTACATCCGCCACTACATGCCTCACTTACCCTACGGCCAATATCTTGACTACATGTTCCAGACACCCACCACACGCCTCTGGAAACAGCTCTACGACGAAGGCAAACTGAACGAAGTGCAATCCCGCTTCTGGAAAAGCAAACCCGTCGAAGAACTCTACGACCTCCAAAACGATCGCGATGAGATCAACAACCTCGCAAGTTCAAAGGAACACGAAGCCATCCTGAACCGTCTGCGCAAAGCCCATGAAGAATGGGTGTTCAAGACCCGCGACGTCGGCTTCCTCCCCGAAGGCGAAGTCCATTCCCGTGCGAAAGATTCTTCTCCCTACGAGATCGCGCAGAACGATAAAACCTACGACCTCAAATCCATTCACACCATGGCCGCCCTCGCTTCCTCGTTGAAGCTAGACGCCTTGCCCGAACTCAAGCGCGGCCTGAAACATAGCGATAGCGCCGTCCGCTGGTGGGCCACCCAAGGCCTCCTCATGCGTGGTGAAAGTGCTGTGAAACAAGTGCTGCCCGAACTCCGCGCCGCCCTGAAAGATTCCTCCACCTACGTCCGCAACACCGCCGCCGAAGCCCTCGGCCGCTTCGGTGAATCATCCGATCTGAATCCGAGCCTCACGATCCTAATCGCCGATGCCGACTTCACCAAAACAGGCTTCTACGCCGCCCTCTACGCACTGAACGGCATCGACCACCTCGAAGCCAAAGCCAAGTCTAATACCAGCGGCATCAAAGCCCTGCCCAGCGAATTGACCGGTTACCCGAACAAACTCGGGGAATACCTTCCTCGCCTCCAAGAACGCATCCTCGAAAACCTCGGTGAACCAGTGACACGTAATCCGTCCGAAGCCCCCGCACCCAAAGCCAAGAAAAAGAAGAAGGCTGAGTAGTAAAGATTACCGCAATCCAGGCTGAACCCCATCACCTGCATCCTTAACAAGTCGTAATATGCGTTTGGCTATGGAAACAAGCTGATCATATGTAAAAACTGTGATTGCTTTGTTCATCCCTTGCTTCATCAAAATGTGTCTTTTTTGATCTTCAGTAAGGTTGTAACCAATTATGAGCACGCACCGAGGATTTTCAAAAAAAAGCTTCTTCTGATCCTGCAAGTACGCTCTTTGTCTAACACAGAAGTCCAAGTATCTTTCAGCCTGATTCCAAGCGTCATTAAATTCAGCAGATAAATTCCCATCGCTTTTGAAAAGCTTCAAAAATGGGTGTTTCAACTCAATCACATCATGACATCCGTCATAACACCGAACAGCAGTAAAGTCCGGGATATTGATATCGTCCATTTTCGCATGCCTTAGTAACTGCGAATAATTCCCCGCCAACATCCACTCGCTCCTCGTGAGAATCTGTTGATACTTTGACTCTTCCTCACAATTTGAATCCAATAATGCTTGGAGTAATTTTAAGCTGTTCTCCATTTCAGCAATCCGCGCCACACCTTGAGGCAACATTTGCTTCAGCCCAAAAAGGACCAAAGTTTGTTGTGCTAGCATATCCTCGATCCGATAAACCCTTTGATTCTTCTCAAAAGCCAGAGGACCAAAATCATAGAAAACAGATCTTCTCCAACCAAAAGATTGAACCACCACAAAAGCTGCATCGACCGGAATCGAGACCCCCACATCTACCTCGGGAATATCTGAAATATCGTTAACATAAACATCCTCACCAGACTTAATTGAACGGTTAGATTTAACCGTCATTTTCATATCAAGCTCGTTAACATATGCTGTAGCAGATAAATCGGCATTAACGACAACAAGAAGATGATGAATTTGAAACGGGTGAGGAAAACCCGGGATTTTCGAGAACAAACATCCATGCAACTGTTCCAGCCTATCCGCTAAATGCGCATCCTTGGGGCCAACCAATTCCCTAAAAATCACCTCAACGGTCTCCCCAGCTGCAGCAGTATTTAAAGAAAATCCAGAAGGGAATTGTTTAAGCTGAAAACTTATCGGCATAAAAAATTTTCTGACTGCCATTCACGCACAAAACCTCACTGAGTTCAATAGTAGCATCTTTTTTTGATAGGAATTTCCATCTACCCTTGACTTGCTCAAAGCCAGAATTGTCTTAGCTTTCCCCCATGCCCCATCTGATTTACCTGCTGGCATTGTGCTTGTGCGCGAACCTCTCCTTCGCCCAAGAAAAGGAAAAGGTCACCCTCGAATCAGGCCGCTACGAGCAACGCCATCGCGCTGGCTTCGATGGCACGGGCCGTTACTACATGGGCCGCGAGATCGCGCATGTCATGGGCCATCAAGCGGCCGATTGGCTCGAACGCCCCGAGCGCGAACAGGAAGAGCACACCACGGAGATGATCAAGCTTCTCGACCTGAAACCCGGCGAGAAAGCCGCGGATATCGGCGCAGGCACGGGCTACATCACCCGCCGCCTCGCGGAAGGCGTGGGCAAGAGCGGCTCGGTTTACGGCGTGGAGATCCAGCAGGAGATGCTTGATCTCTTGCAGAAGAACATGCGCGAACGCGGCCACACGAACATCATCTCCGTCCTCGGCACCGTCAGTGATCCCAAGCTACCCGCGAACACCCTAGACCTCATCATCATGGTGGATGTGTATCACGAATTCTCTCACCCCTACGAGATGATGGATAACATGGTGAAAGCACTGAAGCCCGGTGGCCGCATCGCTTTCGTCGAATTCAAAGCCGAAGACCAGAGCGTCCCCATCAAGCGCACCCACAAGATGTCCGAAGCCCAGGTAAAAAAAGAAGCCCTCGTTTTCAAAGACCTCGAATGGAGCAAGACCCACACGACGCTCCCCTGGCAACACGTCATCGTCTTCAAGAAGAAAGCTGCTACACCCGTTAAAGACCGTTAAATGGTGATTCGTGAATCGTTAAAAACAATTCCGACCTCCCCATCCCTGTAGTGCCAGAGGCACGACTCGAGGGTAGCCGTGGGTGAAGCGCAGCGAAACCCACGGAAGACCATTTTAAAATCAACCCGAGTCGCGTAGCGACGACCCGACATTCTCTCGATGTTGGAAGTTGGGCGTTCGATGTTCGATGTTTCCGCCCCGCTTTCTTCATTCTCCCTTCTTAATTCTTCATTCTGTTCACAACGCCTCAATCCGTTCCCACAACGGCTTCAGATCATCATCCACCATCGCCATCGCCTTGATCGTGCGCACGTCTCCGGCCACATCCATCGCGCGCTGCAACCACGACCACGCTTCATCGAGCCGCCCCATCTGCGTGGCGTAACACGCCAGATTATACGGAATCGTTTTCTCTCCTGTGAACAGGTCTGCCGCCGGTCGCAACGCATGCCACGCCTTCTCCAATCCCCCACCCGGCGCGCGTCGCAAGCTGTAAGCCCGATGGATCCACCCGAACGCATTCGTCGGTGCGATCTCCACCAAGCGCTCCGCCACCACCAGTGATTCCGCCCACTCCTTCAACTCCGCGTGCAAGCCCCACAGTAACTCCAGCACCTCCGGCTGATCGCGTCCCGCCGGAGTCAGCGATTGCAACTCAATCACCGCCTCCCGCGAATTCCCGAGCATGGACCACCCGATCGCCGCATCGAACAACAAATTGTCCGGATGCTCAAACCGCAGCTTCTTCTCTTTTTTGATGGCCATGTAACGCTTCCCTAAAAATGAAACCCAATCCCAAGGAAAGCAAGCCACAGAAGCGGAGCGCGACTCTCCGAGTCGCAGCAACTCACCTAAGCAAAGTCATCTCCCCTTCGCAAAAAACGCTCATTCCCCTTCATTCTCTCTTCGCGCCCTTCTGTTAAACCTCTCCGTTCCCTCTGTTCCCTCCTGTTCAAAATTCCACCTCATCCCCTCTTTCGATGTTCAGAGTTCGATGTTGGATGTTCGATGTTTCCATCCCAATATTGGCCCGCCGGTGCAACCGGCTTGTCCCTTCCCCTCATTCCGTCTTTACTCAGCGCATGGGCAAACGGCCTGAGCCAAAACCAGTCGTATTCACGGACCTCAAGTTAAAGACCGCTTCCACCCAAGCGGCCTCTCTGCTCACCCAAGCCGGTCGCGTCGAAATCTCCGTCCTCGCCCCCGACCTCATCCGTCTCCGCGCCACGCGTAACAAATCTTTTAACGAAGGCTCCTTCGCCGTCGTAGAACAATCTCGCTCCGCTGTCCCCACCCGCATCACCGAGCGCAAGCAACACCTCGAACTCAGCACCGAACAATTCCGTTTCCGCCTCAACAAACAAACCGGCTCATGGCGTGTGACCGACTCTAAAGATTGGGTGATCCTCGAAAGCATTGGTGCCATCGAACACACCAAGAAAACCGGCATCACCACGCGCCTCAAACTGGAGCCGAAAGAAAGCATTCTCGGCCTCGGCGAATGCACCGGCCCGCTGAACAAACGCGGCCTCATCCGTGATTTCTGGAACATCGATGTCCTCGGCCACGCCTCGTGCATGCACCCGGCCTTGCGCAGCCTTTATATCGCGATCCCCTTCGGCATCGGCTGGCGACAAGGCCGCGCCTTCGGCATTTTTTGGGATAATCCCGGCCGTCAATCCTGGGACCTCGGCTGCACCGATGATAAGACTTGGAAACTGACCGCCACCACCGGCGATGTGGATCTCTACATCTTTCTCGGCCCCGCTCTGCCGCAGATCATCTCGCGCTTCAGCGAACTCACCGGGCGTATGCCTCTCCCGCCCAAGTGGTCGCTAGGCTATCATCAATCACGCTACGGCTATCCCTCCCGCGAACGCATCGAGGAGATCGCCCGCACCTTGCGCCGCAAACAGATCCCGTGCGATAGTATCCATCTCGACATCCCGCACATGGATGCCTACCGCGTCTTCACCTTCGGCAAGACGTTTCCGAAACCCGGCGAGATGATACGCCAGCTCGCCATCAAAGGCTTCAAGCTTACTGCCATCCTCGATCCCGGCGTGAAGATCGATCGAAAATTTCCCGTCTATCAACGCGGCCGCCGTTTCGATTCATTCGTGAAGGATGCACATGGTAAAGACGTCGTGGGCAAAGTGTGGCCGGGTAAATCCGTGTTCCCCGATTTCTTCCAGATCGATGTCCGCAACTGGTGGGGCGAAGAGCAAGGCGCGCTCAGCCGACTCGGCATCCAAGGTTTCTGGAATGACATGAGCGAGCCCGCCGCCTTCGATCTCCCCGGCAAAACTCTGCCCCTCGATGCACGTCATCACACGACGTTTGGCTCGAAATCCCACGCGGAAATCCACAATGCCTACGGCCTGCACATGACGCACGCCACGTATGACGGCATGCTCGCTGCCGCACCGGACCGACGCCCCTTCGTGCTAAGCCGCGGTGGTTACGCTGGCATCCAACGCTACGCCGCCATCTCCACTGGCGATAATAGTTCCACTTGGGAAAACCTCACCGAGACGATTCCCATGTTGCTCAACTTGAGCTTGAGCGGTGTGCCGAATTGCGGTGCGGACGTTGGCGGTTTCCTTGAGAGCGCTTCCGGTGAATTGCTCGCGCGCTGGATGCAGCTCGCCACCTTCACGCCCTACTTCCGCAATCACACGAACAACGAATCAAAAGATCAGGAGCCATGGGCCTTCGGCACCGAAGTGGAAGGCATCTGCCGCCGTTACATCCAGCTTCGCTACCAGTTACTACCGTATCTCTACTGCCTCTTCGCCGAGGCGCGCGAAACCGGTGCGCCCATCATGCGCCCGCTCGCGTGGCATCACCCGCAGGACGCCATCGCTGCCGCGTGTGGCGATCAATTCCTGCTCGGTGAAAACGTTCTCGTCGCGCCCATCCTGCAACCCGGTGGTGTGGCGCGCAGTGTCTATCTGCCGCGCGGCACGTGGTTCAATTTCTGGAATGGCGAAGCCTTCGATGGCGGCCAGCACATCCTCGTGCAAGCCCCGCTGGACACGATTCCCGTCTTCGTCCGCGCCGGAACCATCCTGCCCTTCGGCCCCGTGCAACAATACGTCGGCGAAGTCGCCGAACCTTTCCAAACTCTCCACATCTGGCCCGGCGGCAATGGCGTGCTCGATTGGTATGAAGACGACGGAGTTTCCAACGACCATCTCACCGGCCAATTCAGCCGTCGTCGCCTCACCACCAAGCCCATCGGTGAACAAACCGAGATCGTCATCGGCACGAACGAAGGTGAATTCCACAGCCCGCACCAAGCCTGGCGCGTCATGCTCCATCAGCAGGACAAGAAACCGAAGCTGACCATCAACGGCCGCACCTTCACCCCACATCACGAAAAAGACTGGGGCTTGGCGATTATTGATCTACCGGTGGTGAAACAGGAGATACGGGTGTTGGTGAAGTGATCCACGAGTGAAAACACCGGCAAGCTATTCCAAATGCAGGTATTTTCCTTCGCCGGTTCGATCGTTCACCCGAATATGAAAGGCTGTGAAACCAGGGGTGATATGACGGTAACGCACTAGCCACATGTCAGTTTTCGGATCGTAGTGTATGTCACGAAGTTTGTATTCATCCATTCGTCGGCCACGCGTTTTCGCGATCTCAGCCGCTACATTGAGAACCTCTGGTTCTGTGCGTTGTGCCGTGGACGAAGCAGTTTTCGGTTGAGACGGGTGTTGGCAGCCACTGCAAAGCACCATTGAAAATACCAGGACAATTCCTTCCTTAAAAAGTGCCTTGCGCATAAGCGCACAATATTTCCCACATCTCACCGGTCAAATATAAAGCGAAGCGCCAATCCCCGGTCCGTCGCGAGTGTCATTCATTCCTGCATGACGCCCCAGCCATCCAGATACCCGTCGACGTGTGACGTTCGCTCTGCCAGCGTTTTCTCAAACGCATTGATGCCATCATAAGTGACCATCATTCTTTTGGACAACGTAAGCTCCATGCCTCCTTCAGGGTAAGGTTTCGTCTCAATATTCTCGAGCCTCTCCCCCGACTTAAGGTCGGCTACATATATGCGGGCAATTTGATCTGCTTCCGCCTCCGTCGCATAGACGGCATGAAAATCAACCACATGCTCTTTGCTAAAATCGAAGCCGTGACTTTCCATCCGACGAAACACATCGCCATTGGCGTCATCTGGATAGTTCATTTTGTCTTATTGGCAATCGGAGCGCCGACCTCCGGTCCGGCGAGAGCTTCATTCACGCAACTCAGTAAACCCGATTTTCTTCAGCGCTTCTCTGGCTTTCTCAAGATCAGGAGCCAGCTCAATGGCTGATATTTCCTGATAAGATGGCATTAATCCATTTTCTGATTTGGCTGTTAAAACTTTCCTGGTCGATTCACCAGACAAGAGTTTTTGCAATTCTTCTTCGGCTTCCAAGCGACGTTTTTCACCCACCCATGCAACCAAGCTGCCGCAAAAATGCCGTCTGCTTTCATACCAACCTCCGCCACTATCACTTGCCACCGCCATTGAACGGATTCCTCCGGCATGGTTATCGCGGTATCGGATGGCAATCCACTGGTTGTTCGTCAATGGAATGACTATCCCCCAATCGCCGACCGCATTCGTCAGATCACCTGTCGTTTGCGCAGCCTTTAGCAACTTGATAGACTCGCGCCGCACGTTGGAATGCCAAGTCGCCGGATAGATGAACTCGACGTAGGCGTAGAAGCCAGCAATGCACAGGAGTGCCAAAAAAACTATTGCCTTCAACGGTCGTCCAACCCTATTAGGGGCAAAGCTCATATCGTGAAATACTTGATATACACAACAACCTGATCCTTCTCACGCACAAGATGCGCTTGAATGTAAAAGCCGCCTTGATGCGAAAACTTGGAACGGATTTCGTTCGTGAATGAAGCAGGCCACCAGTTGCACCTGCTGTTCGCAAAATCCACATGAAACTTGCCCGGAAACTCCTTCATCGCCACTAGGCGCTTCTCCATCAAGTCTTCGGTCCCCGATGGCATCTCGATCTTCGCGAAAACGATGGGATCAATCGGTGGCTTGTAATGAAAGCGTAACCCTCTGGCACCCGCTGGAAGCACTAAAGCCGTTTCTGTTTCAATCTTTTTGAGCGCGTCCGCGGTAAATGATTTTTCATCCAGTTCGAACTCGGTGAGATAGAGGTCCTTTTTACTGCCGCTGAGAGAATAGCCAAGTCCTCCAATAGCCAAGATAGCTAACAGGATGAAGAACCCTTTGCGCATGAGGAGAATGTAATTTTAGCGACCACTGGCGGTCAAATTGAAAGACGAACGTTAAGGCATCACCTTTGGTCTTTTGGGCTTGAAGCTTCTCTGGAGCTTTGAGCTTGGGATTTGGAGCTTTCTAAAAAGCGTGCAACCCCGCTGCATTTCTGTCTAATGAAGGCATGGATGCTTTGTTGAAATTGTTGCACGACAACGCCGCGCTGAAGCCCGCGCAATTGTCCGCCATGCTGAACCAGCCGGAGGCCGAGATCACGGCCAAGATCCGGGGCTATGAAGAGGATCAGGTCATCCTCGGCTACCGCACCATCCTCAATGAGGAAAAGCTGGGTGTGAACATTGTCCGCGCCGTGATCGAGGTGAAGATCACGCCCGAACGCGAAGGCGGCTTCGACCGCATCGCCCAGCGCATCGCCAAGTATGACGAGGTGCGCTCCTGCTATCTTATGTCCGGTGGTTACGACCTGCTCGTCATCGTGGAAGGCGAAGACCTGCGCGAAGTCGCCCGCTTCGTCTCCGAGAAGCTCGCCACGATCCAGGGCGTCCTCTCCACCGGCACGCACTTCATGCTCAAGCCCTACAAGGAACAGGGCGTGTTGATGAAGAAAGAGCTGAACGAAGAACGCCTCGCCGTGACGCCTTAAGCTCAAACCATTTTAGAAAAGCAAAAGGGCCGCCATCAGGCGGCCCTTTGTATTTTCTAAATTTCAGTCCGGCTTACTTCGCCTTCGGCGGAGTCGGGCCGTAGAACTTGTAGTTGATGCCCTGCCCATCCACCGAGATGCCGCCCACGGAGTAGTGGAAGTATTTCTCGATGGCGGAGAATTCCGGCAGCAACGTGAAGTCGAACCACTCAGCACGACGCTTCTTGCCTTCCTCATTCACCGCACCGCCTGAGAACAGCATGTCGAACATCTCCGGATTCTTGCGCAGCGCATTGATAACGATCTTGGAGGTGATGGCCTGGTTCTCATAGACCAGCAGGCCGCTGGACATGCCGCCAACCTTTTGCGCGGCTTCCGCGAGACCGGCCGTTTCCTTGAGCGGACGTCCGCCGCCTTGCGCGCTGCGGACATATTCCTCCACCATGGCCGGTTCCGTGGAGAATGCCACATAACCGCCGCTGGCCACATAGTGGAGCGCCTTCTCTACCGTGCCCTTCCCATCCGGAGAAGGCGTGGGCGGCAAGGGTGCCATGTAAATCTTCTTGCCCAAGAACTCACGCTCCGTGGGCTTGTCGCTCGGCGGCACCATGAAACTGCTGCCCGTGCGGAGGGCATTGGCCAGCTGTTCGGCATTAGGAGAACCGACGAGCACGATCGATGGCGGAGAGGACAATTGCTCAAGTGTAGTGCCAGTGGGCGCTTTTTCATAGGAGATGATGTCATCCCCGAGGTTGCCGATGAGCTGTTTCTTCAGGTCAAAGTTCGGATCCTTGTCCTTGCCCGCGGCACCCAGCGTCATCTGCAACAAACCGCCCATCTGCGGCGAAAGCGCGGTGAGCGTGTCCTCAATGGTCTTCCAAAGTTTCTGGCCATCCAGGCGGAAGCGCATGAACTTGGTCACATCCGCACCGACGAAGGCCGGAGGGGAGGAATCTTTCTGCTCAGGCAGCAGGATCTGGAAGATGCCCTTGCGCTGGTCCTGCGGGATGCCGAGATGCATCTGCACGGTGGAGCCTTCGCCTGTAAGTTTGCCGCTGACTGCGAGCGTCTTCAGACCGCGCAATCCCAACGCTTCCATGATCTTGTCCGGTGATGGCATGGGCATCGCTTCTTCACCTGCCGGGGCCTTCTCCTTGGCCATCATCTTGACAGTGATGTCATAGATGCTCTGCACATTCACCCACACGTGGAACATGGAATCGCGGAACATCGCGTTGTGCGTGGACTGGTAGTTCGGCACTTCATCCAGGGAAGGCAGGCTGCCACCGCTTTGCTTGATAAGGATCTTCTCGAAGACACGCTTGCTCTCGCCCATCAGGAAGAGCGATCCCGAACGGCCGATGGTGATCTCCGTCGGCTTCTTATCCTTTTTTTCGGCCGGTTCCGCCTCTTCTTCTTCGCCCGTGGTTTTGCGCGGGAAGGCATTCGTGAAGATCTTGTCCATCTCACCCGGAGGGATGACCACCGTATAGAAATCCACATCACGGATCTTCTCCGTCTTCACCTGCTTGCCGGTCTCCGTCCAGCGTTTGCGCAAGGCTGCCAGCTTGCTGTCCAGTTCAGTCGCCTTGTCCTTGCTGTCGATCATCAGGAGTCCCGCCGGTTCTTTGTCATCGCTGCCATCCCATCCGTCACGGATCAGGGCCAGTGTGAACTGTCCCTTGGCCAAAGAGAGATAGTCATCGAATTTGATGCCCAGCTCTTTCTCCATCGGCGCGATGATGTCGCTGTTCCACTTGCCGAGCACCTTCTTCAGGAAGGGCTGCATGGCCGGGTCCGAGTAAAGCTGGCTCGCCGGATTGGATTTGATCTCGCTGCGGGCCTTGTCCAGGTCCGGCACGGTGATCAGCACGAGCGTATCCGATGGCAGCAGCTTTTCCGGGGCAAGCGTCTGCGCCTGGACGTTGAAAGCGAGCATCAGCGTCAGGCTGAGCAGCGCGAAGCGTTGTTTGATCATAATCACTGGCTGTCTTAGATTTCCTTCAGTTCCCCAATAATCGTAGTATTTGGTTAAAATTCAACTGATAGCCTGTTCTCTCACTTCTTGGCAGCAGGCTGTTTCATCCGGCTCGGCGGTTCCAGATAGCGATAGGCATTGCTCGGATTGCCGCTGTCATAGGCATAGGCATCCCGGTGGTTCAGGAAATACTTCACTGCGCTCACCGGAATCGCAAAACCCAGGCCTTCGCCGAACATGATCTTCATGTTCGTCACCCCGATCACTTCGCCGCGCAGGTTGAAGAGCGGACCGCCGCTGTTGCCCGGATTGATCTGCGTGGTGGTCTGGAGGTAAAGCTCACCCTGCATCTGGCGTGTCTTCGTGCTCACAATGCCTTCCGTCACCGTGCGCTCCAGCCCAAGCGGACTGCCGATGGCAAATACCCGCTCACCCACCGCGAGGACATCCGCATCTCCCAGCAAGACAGGCACGAACTTCGGCGCCCCGGCATCCTCGATCTTCAACAGGGCCAGGTCGGCGAACTTGTTCATGGCCACGATGCGCACTTCCTTATAGGACTTGCGCTCAAGCTGCCCCTTCTTCTGGTGATAGACCTCGATGGATATCTCAGTCTCACCTTCGATGACGTGAAAATTCGTGATGAGGAAGCCTTCATCATTCAGGAAGAAACCTGACCCTGTGCCGCCAGGCGTGCGCACCTGGACCACGCCTTCACCCAACTGGCTCACCAGTTCACGCACCGAACGCTCTGGTGGCGGAGTGACCGCCGCGCGATACAACCCCTCCTGCACCGTGGCAGCAGGCTTCACTTCGACAGGCTTGACCGCAGTCTTCTCAGGTTTCTTGATCTCGGCGATCTGGTCACGGGGGATGACGAGGACGGTATAGCCCACGTCCACGACGACTTGATCCGGCTTTTCCGCCAGCACTTCACCAGAAACGACCGCCTTGCCTTTGAGCTGAATCTGTACGGGCTCGGCCATCACGGGCAATGCCGCGAGGACCGCCACCGACAATCCCACGAGTGGCTTCAACATGGGCCTAACCTAGGAGCCTCCGCGCCCAAAGACAAGTGGCCAAAGCTACAAAAACGCCGGGGCTTTATAGAATCCAGTTTATCACTCATATCCTATGCTGGTTGCACCAAATGACCATCGAAGGCAGATTACCCTTTAAACAACCTATGAGCCTCTTCCAACAAATGCTCGGCAACGTCACCGAGTTCCCCACCGATAAAGCCCAGGCTGAATTCGCCCCCATCCTGGCCGAAGGCGAAAAAGTGGTGAAAGCCTTCAAACTTATCCGTGACCAGATCATTCTCACAAACCTGCGGATCATCACCATCAACAAGGAAGGCATCACCGGCTCCAAGCACTTCACCACCTCCATCCCCTACAGCTCCATCAAGATGTTCGCCAAGGAAAGCGCGGGCATCTTCGATCTGGATGCCGAACTGCGCATCTGGCTCCATGCGGAGTCCGAGCCGATCAAGTGGGAATTCTCCAAAGGCGTGAACATCAACGAAGTCTATCAAACGATCAGCACCTATGTGCTGAAGAAGTGAATGTAGCCGCCCACGGACATTCCTCCACCTTGCAGGTTGGTTTTCCTTTGATGTAAGATGCTGGGGTCGATGTTTTTCAAACCGTCAAAGTCCGCGCTCCGCCTTCTGGCACTGTTCCTGATCAGCGCCAGCTCCGTCTTTGTCCATGCCGAGGAAAAGACGGTGTCTCCTCCTTTCGTAGTGGTTTTGGAACGCGCCCAGGGTGGCGACATCCTTTCTCAACTGATCGTAGGCACGATGTATGAGGAGCGCGGTTCCTACACCAATGCCTTCCGGTGGTATAAGGAAGCGGCCCAAAAAGGCGATGCCAGCGGCCAATTCAAACTTGGCCTCTTGCACGCCCAAGGCGCTGGTGTTTCACGTGACCTCATCACCGCAGTGAAATGGTTCGAGCTTTCCGCCAAACAGGGTTTTCCCGCCGCGCAATACAATCTGGGCGTGTGCTGGGAAAAAGGACTGGGGACGACGAATCGCAGCTATGTCGAAGCTCTGAAATGGTATCAGCTCGCCGCGGAACAGGGCGACGCCTTTTCACAAAAAGCCCTCGGCGTCTTCTATGAAAAAGGCTACGGCGTAAAACCAGACCTGGCTGAAGCTTATAAATGGTATGCCCTCGCGTCCGCCAATGGGGTGATCGATGGGGAAACCTTGCGCAAAAACTTGGTGGCAAAATTTAAACCGGAGGAACTCGCTGCCGCTCAAAAACGCTTCAGTGATTACGCTGCCGCTCAGGCCGCCAATTCCACCCAGCCTCCTCCTCGTCTACCAGTCGAAGTGAACGCCAAGGCTCCCACCAAAGCGAAGACGAAAGATTTCTTGGATTGATATAGGGCGCAGTGAATCCTATGCCGTTAGGCACGAAAGATTCTTAGCGGCGGCTTTTAAGCCGCCGTTGCCGTTTTTCGGGGAGCGTCGCGTCAGTGACGCAAGATTCCGTGATAGCGGCTTGCTCGCTCTTGAGAACTATTTTGACACTGAGCCAGTCTATTCCACCGGCCC
The DNA here is from genome assembly GCA_036405135.1 of Verrucomicrobiia bacterium. Lineage (NCBI taxonomy): Bacteria > Pseudomonadati > Verrucomicrobiota > Verrucomicrobiia > Verrucomicrobiia bacterium. Next base: position 57,025 of record DASWYF010000052.1, read on the forward strand.
CTTCTCAAAATCTGAATCGATCACCCAGCCTGCCTTGAGCTTCTCCCCCTTCATGAAGCGCTCATAGAAATTGCGCGTCCGTTCATCCGCATAGACGTATTCATCGAATACCTTCCCGTTTCCGAACATACGCGGATCGCCTTGCGCTTTCAGTTCCTGCTCCATCTGCTGTTTGAGCGCCTGTTTCTTTTTCTCCATCACCACGGAAGAAGCCAGATTCACCACACAATCCGGATCCTGTTTCAAATCGTAAAGCTCCTCCGCCGGACGTTTACCGAATGAAAGCGACCAGAACTTCTTGGATTCCAGATTCGTGCGGTTCGCGATGAGCCACGACTTGATCGCACCCGCATCACAATTCAGATATCCCGTCTCCGGATTGCATGCGGGCCAACGCTCTGGCTCAAAATTCTGCAAGAAGAGCACATTATCTTTGATGATACCGCGCACGGGATACCCTACATCATTCGGACTGCCCACATCATGGCGCTCCTTGCCCACCAGCACATGATCACGTTTGGGATTCACCTGACCGTTTTTCTCCGAGTTCAGAATATCGCTCAGACTCTGCCCTGTGATCACAGCCATGCCGGTCTTCTTGAAACCGATCTGTGCTAACTCCAGAAATGTCGGCGCCAGATCGGTAAAGTTCACGTAATCATTGATGACGCGACCCGACTTCTTGATCCCCGCAGGCCAACGAATCGCCAGCGGCACATGATTCGAGTCTTCATACACCTGCCCCTTCACGCGCGGAAATGGCATGCCATGATCCGAGGTGACGATGACGATAGTGTTCTCAAGCTCCCCACGCTTCTCCAATGTCTCCAACATCCGTACGAGATGATTGTCCGTATGCTCGACTTCAAAGGCGTAATCCAGCATGTCATTGCGTGTGGTTTCGTTATCCGGCCAATACGCAGGCACACGATCAATGTCTGAAAGTTTCTTCCCACCTTTCGTTACGCCTGAACCATATTCATACGCGCGGTGCGGCTCAAAGGAACCATACCAGAAAAACCACGGCTGATCTTTCGGCGCTTCAGCAAGGAAGTCTGCAAAGTTACCCGCGTAGTCGATATTGCCGATGCCTGTAGTCGCGCCTTCCGCTTTTCGTTTCTGATACGGTTTGCCCGTCATCTGCCGCACTTTCCCATTCGCATCCTTCGCTTCACCCGGTCCCCACCCCTTGCCGGTGAAAGCCGTGGTGTAACCGTTCTCCCCCAACACCTCCACGACTGACTTAAACTTCGCCGGGAAATAGCAGATATGGTTCGCCGCTTCCCCCAACTGCCACGAGTAACGCCCCGTGATGATCATGGAACGCGACGGCGCGCACTTCGCATTCGGCGTGAACGCATTCTGAAACAGCAATCCTTCCTTCGCCACGCGATCAAAGCCCGGCGTCTTCACCCACTTCGCACCATAGACACCTGCATGACCATACGACCAATCATCCGCGATGGCGAAAAGGATATTAGGCCGCTTCGTCGCCGCGTCTGCCATGAGCGATGAAATCAACAGGAGACAGAAAATCGAAAATGAGATGCGTAAGCATGCCAGCATAGGCTTTGTGATTTGCAGCGAAGTATCAAACGAGAATGGAAGTCTGGCAAGTCACCGCTGACGGCGCGACTCTCCGAGTCGCAGCTACTACCACATGCAAAAATGAACTCCAAAGTATTTCGCCGACTTCCTTCAGTAGCAAACCACAGAGCTGAGCCAAGCGTACAAAAGGAGATGAATGGCGCGTGAAAGAACGCGCGTGGCGGTTTTCTTGATTTTGATTTAGAGCGTGTAACAAAAAGAGATCAAGTGCTTGAAAGAGAGCGGAGGCAGATGAGGGAGCAGCCGAGCGTGAGGAAGGCCAGATGGATGTCCGGGCGGCGTTCGTAGCGGATGCGCAGACGGCGGAACTGGTGGAGCCAGCT